>NZ_JBHVEG010000022.1:0-57301 GCF_042802395.1 Promicromonospora sp. NPDC057488 | reverse complement strand
GTCCGGTTACTGGCCCCGCACCACCCACCCCGCCCTACCACCCCCCCTCAACCCCACGATCTGCGGTTCCGGGCCTCTGCGTCAGCTGTCGCTCACCAGGTACGGCTGGGGACTCAGAAGTCCCAGTCGTCGTCCTCGGTCTCCACTGCCTTGCCGATCACGTACGACGATCCCGACCCCGAGAAGAAGTCGTGGTTCTCGTCCGCGTTCGGCGACAGCGCCGCGAGGATCGCGGGGTTGACGTCGGTGTCCTCCTTGGGGAACAACGCCTCGTAGCCCAGGTTCATCAGGGCCTTGTTGCCGTTGTACCGGAGGAACTTCTTGACGTCCTCGGTCAGCCCCAGCTCACCGTAGAGCGAGTCGGTGTACTCGACCTCGTTCTCGTACAGCTCGAAGAGCAGGTCGAACGTGTACGCCTTCAGGTCGTCCTGCTCGGGCTGCGTGAGCTTCGCGAGGCCCTTCTGGTACTTGTAGCCGATGTAGTACCCGTGCACTGCCTCGTCGCGGATGATGAGGCGGATCAGGTCGGCCGTGTTCGTGAGCTTCGCCCGCGAGGACCAGTACATCGGCGCGTAGAAGCCGGAGTAGAACAGGAACGACTCGAGCATCGTCGAGGCGACCTTGCGCTTCAGCGGGTCGTCGCCCCGGTAGTAGTCGAGGACGATCTCCGCCTTCTTCTGCAGGTGCTCGTTGCTCTCGGACCACTCGAAGGCGGCGTCGATCTCCGGCGTGGACAGCAGCGTGGAGAAGATCGAGGAGTAGCTCTTCGCGTGCACGCTCTCCATGAAGGCGATGTTGGTGTACACCGCCTCCTCGTGCGGGGTGAGCGCGTCCGGGATCAGCGACACCGCGCCGACCGTGCCCTGGATCGTGTCCAGGAGGGTCAGACCGGTGAACACCCGCGACGTCATGGTCTTCTCGTGCTCCGAGAGCGTGTTCCACGACTGGATGTCGTTGGACACCGGGACCTTCTCGGGCAGCCAGAAGTTACCGACCAGGCGGTCCCAGACCTCGAGGTCCTTCTCGTCCTCGAGGCGGTTCCAGTTGATCGCCGTCACGCGATCGATGAGCTTGAGCTTGCCAGTTGGCGACATGGGAGTTCCTTCAGGGGCGACGGTGGTACGGGTGAGCCTGGCGGTGCGGACCGGTCAGCGTGCTGCTGTCACAGCATGCAGCTGACGCAGTTCTCGACCTCCGTACCCTCCAGTGCCATCTGGCGCAGGCGGATGTAGTAGAGGGTCTTGATGCCCTTGCGCCACGCGTAGATCTGCGCCTTGTTGACGTCGCGCGTGGTCACGGTGTCCGGGAAGAACAGGGTCAGCGAGAGGCCCTGGTCCACGTGCTGCGTCGCCGCGGCGTACGTGTCGATGATCTTCTCGTAGCCGATCTCGTACGCGTCCTGGTAGTAGTCCAGGTTGTCGTTCGTCATGTACGGCGCCGGGTAGTAGACGCGGCCGAGCTTGCCTTCCTTGCGGATCTCGACCTTGGCCGGCACCGGGTGGATCGACGACGTCGAGTTGTTGATGTAGCTGATCGAACCCGTGGGCGGGACGGCCTGGAGGTTCTGGTTGTACAGGCCGTGCTCCATGACCGAGGCCTTGAGCTCGCGCCAGTCGTCCTGCGTCGGGATCGACACCTCGGCGTCGGCGAACAGGCGGGCGACGCGCTCCGTGGCCGGCTTCCACTCCTGCTCGACGTACTTGTCGAAGTACTCGCCCGTGGCGTACTTCGAGTCCTCGAACCCGCCGAACTTCTGCTTGCGCTCGATCGACAGGCGGTTGGACGCCGCGATCGCGTGGTAGGCCACGGTGTAGAAGTAGATGTTCGTGAAGTCGATGCCCTCTTCGGAGCCGTAGTAGATGCGCTCACGGGCGAGGTAGCCGTGCAGGTTCATCTGGCCCAGGCCGATCGCGTGGCCCCGCTCGTTGGCCAGCTTGATCGACGGGACGGACTCGATCGACGTCTGGTCGCTGACCGCGGTCAGCGCACGGATTGCGGTGTCGATCGTGCGGCCGAAGTTCGGGGAGTCCATCGCCTTGGCGATGTTCAGCGAGCCCAGGTTGCAGGAGATGTCCCGGCCGACCTCGTCGTACGAGAGGTCCTCGTTGAACGTCGACGGCGTGGAGACCTGCAGGATCTCGGAGCACAGGTTCGAGTGGGTGATGCGGCCCTTGATCGGGTTCGCCTTGTTCACCGTGTCCTCGAACATGATGTACGGGTAGCCCGACTCGAACTGCAGCTCGGCGAGCGTCTGGAAGAAGTCGCGCGCGCTGATCGTCGTCTTCCGGATGCGGTCGTCGGCCACGAGCTCGTCGTACTTCTCCGAGATGGAGATGTCGGCGAACGGCTTGCCGTAGACCCGCTCGACGTCGTACGGGCTGAAGAGGTGCATGTCGGCGTTCTTCTTGGCCAGCTCGAACGTGATGTCCGGGATGACCACACCGAGCGAGAGGGTCTTGATGCGGATCTTCTCGTCCGCGTTCTCCCGCTTGGTGTCGAGGAACCGCATGATGTCGGGGTGGTGCGCGTGCAGGTACACAGCACCGGCGCCCTGGCGCGCACCGAGCTGGTTCGCGTAGGAGAAGGAGTCCTCCAGGAGCTTCATCACGGGGATGACGCCCGAGGACTGGTTCTCGATGTGCTTGATGGGCGCGCCGTGCTCGCGGATGTTGCTCAGGAGCAGGGCCACGCCGCCACCACGCTTGGAGAGCTGCAGCGCGGAGTTGATGCCGCGCGCGATGGACTCCATGTTGTCCTCGATGCGCAGCAGGAAGCAGGACACGGGCTCGCCGCGCTGCGCCTTGCCGACGTTGAGGAAGGTCGGCGTCGCCGGCTGGAACCTGCCGGAGATGACCTCTTCGACGATGTCGCGGGCCGTCTGCTCCACGCCGTCGGCCAGGCCGAGCGCGACCATGGCGACGCGGTCCTCGAAGCGCTCCAGGTACTTCTTGCCGTCGAACGTCTTGAGCGTGTACGACGTGTAGTACTTGAAGGCGCCGAGGAACGTCTCGAAGCGGAACTTCTTCGAGTAGGCGAGCTGGAACAGCTCCTTGACGAACGCGCCCGAGTACTTGGCGAGCACGGTCGGGTCGTAGTACTTGGCCTCGACGAGGTGCTCGAGCTTCGCCTCGAGGGTGTCGAACTCGACGGTGTTCGGGTTCACGTGCTGCAGGAAGTACTGGCGGGCCGCCTCGCGGTCCTTCTCGAACTGGATCTTCCCGTCCGGCCCGTACAGGTTCAGCATGGCGTTGAGCGAGTGGTAGTCCATCTGGAGAGACTCCAGGGGGATCTCGCTCAGGCCTTCGGTCAAGCCGAGAGGCTCAGTGGTTGTTGCTGCCAAAATCGTCCCAATCCGTTGCGGACGCGCGTGACGTCCTGCGCAGTTCCGAGGAGCTCGAAGGCATACAGGTACGGGACATCACACTTTGCGGCGATGATGTCTCCGGTAATGCAGTACGCAGCCCCGAAGTTGGTGTTACCCGCGGCGATGACGCCGCGGATGAGCGACCGGTTGTGTTCGTCGTTGAGGAACTTCCTCACCTGCCGCGGGACGGCCCCGCCCTCGTTGCCGCCACCGTAGGTGGGGGCCATGAGGACGTAGGGCTCGTCCACGTGCAGGAAACCGTCGGCCGGGCGGAGCGGGATCCGGTGCACGGACATCCCCAGCTCTTCGAGAGCGAGCTTCTCGACGAACCTGTGCGTGTTCTCGGACACGCTGGAGAAGTAGACGAGAGAGCCCACGTCACGCCTCCTTGCCGACGTAGCTGTGGTGCAGGTCAGGCCGAAGCGGCCTGGAGCGCGGCGACCGCGCTGATCTGGTCGGGGCGAAAGCCCGACCAGTGGGTGTCACCGGCCACCACGACCGGTGCCTGGAGGTAACCGAGGCCGCGGACCATCTCCAGCGCCTCGGCGTCCTGCGTGATGTCGACGACCGTGTACTCGACACCCTTGCGATCCAGTGCCCGGTACGTCGCGTCGCACTGCACGCATGCCGGCTTGCTGTAGACCGTGACGCTCATGTCCGCCTCCTCTGACCTCGAAGAACACCCGTGAACTTACGTCGGTGTGCTTTGTTCGCGGGTCTGCGTCTCCCGCTGCAGCAAACACTACACCTAGGGTCTGACACTCGCTCGGTCACGACATGTAGTGGTTCGGGACGTGGTAGGCACTACGCCGCAAACGCTCGTGACGCTCATGGACCATGCTGCCACGAGCCTCTGACACCGCCTGGTAGGCCGCGCGCACGGGTTCGCGAGGCGCCGTCGGCGGGGCCGCCGGGACGGCCCGAAAGGGCACCACGACGGCCTCCCGGGACCCGAAAAATATCTGAGTCCACGGCGTGTCGCGCACCTTCGGCGTGTCACCGCAGGCGGAGTTTGTCGGGCTCGCCACACGCCGGACATCCGCCCTCGGGAATACCTCCCGCCAACCCACGTACGGCGGCCCGGTCCGCACCCGCCGGCGCGCCTACCCGACCGGCCCGGGACGGTGCCAGCCTGCCCCGTCGACGCCGCCGGGCACGGCGGTGCCGGGATCGTACGGGGCCCGCGTGAGGTGGAACGTGCCGACGTCCAGCGCGACGGGCGCGCCGCCCGCCTCGACCACCCGCAGCCGCTCCCCCAGCCAGTACCCGCCGTCGACGCCGCGGAGCTCGCCACGGTGCTCGCCGTCGACCTCGCCGCGGACCACGTCGAAGAGCGTGCCGCGGCCACCGCTGTTCCGGGACCGCAGGTCGACCCGCCCCGCCGCGTCGACGCGCACGTCGAACGGGACCGGCCCCCAGTACCAGGTACCGGCGAGCCCGTCCGACCCCGGCTGCGGCGTCGGACGGGGTTCGTCGGGCGCCGACCCCGCCGCGGGCACCCCGTGGCCCTGGAACGCCGCCAGCAGGACCGTGCCGTCGCCGAACCCGGCCGTGGACGAGCCGCACACGGCGACCACGTCGCCCGTCGTGACGTCCGCCCGCAGGTCGGCGGTGAACCCAGGCACGGAGCCGCCGTGCCCGACCGTGCGGACCGCGCCGTCCTGGCGCACGCGCACCCCGAGGCCGTGCGCGGTGGCCCACGGGCCGCCGGCGGGCCCGGCGTCGTCCACCACCACGCGCGGCACCGCCAGCTGCCGGCGCAGCTCCAGCGGGAGCACGACCTCGCCGGCGTCCCGGTCCGCCTCGCGGCCGACCAGCCACATCCCGAACCGCACCAGGTCCGACGGCGTGGACCACACCTCGCCAGCCGGGCCCGCCGCGCGGTAGTCGGGGACGGGCTCGTGGTGGACCAGGTCGTCGTCCGGGTGCACGGCGTAGCCGTCGACGTGGGGGCCAACGGGCGCCCGGCCGGTGGCGGTCATGCCCAGCGGCTCCCACAGCTCGGCGCGCAGCACCTTGTCCCACGAGCCCCCGCGGACCACCTCGACCAGTCGGCCCAGCACCGCGAACCCGGGGTTGCTGTAGTGGTACTGCTCGCCCGGGTCCCAGAGCTGCTCGACGCCGGAGGCAGCCAGCTCGTCCCAGGTCGGCCCGCCGTGCCGCTCCCACCACGGGCCGGGGAACTCGGCCTGCAGGCCGCTCGTGTGCGTCAGCAGGTGCCGGATCGTGGCGTCCGGGGCCGGGGCGTCCGGCAGGTGCCGCCCGATCGGGTCCGCGAGCGCCACGAGGCCCTCGGAGACGAGCCGCAGCACGGCCACGGCGATCATCGGCTTGGTGATCGACCCGATGCGGAAGGCGTGCTCCGCCGTCGGGCCACCCGCCGGCGAACCATCCGCCGGCGCGCCACCCGCCGTCGTCCCGGCGGTCCACGGGGCGGCGGCCACGCGGGCCCACACCACCTCGCCGCCGCGGCCCACGGCCGCGGAGAGGGCTGGCACGCGGCGGGCCGCACGGGTCCGCTCCAGCAGGCCGGTCAGGACGTCACCGAGCTCGTTCATGCGCAGAAAGGTATACCGCCCCGGCTACCGTCACGGCAGGTGCCCGCGCTCGTCAGGTACGAACGTAGGGATCGTCGGCGCATACGGGCGCATGCACCGACGATCCCTACGTTCCCTCGATCACAAGCGGGTTAGGACGGGGACACCTCGTCCACACCAGGCAGCTCGTTCGTCGTGGCCAGGCGGCGGTACCAGTGGGCCGAGTCCTTCCACGTGCGCTCCAGCGTGTCGTAGTCCACGCGGATGATGCCGAACCGGCGGTCGTACCCGTAGGCCCACTCGAAGTTGTCGAGCAGCGACCACGCGAAGTATCCGCGCACGTCCACGCCCTGGTCGTGGGCGAGCCCCACGGCCTCGACGTGGTCGTGCAGGTAGGAGACGCGCTCGACGTCGTGCACGCGGGCCACGCCGTCCTCGATCACGACAGTGTCGGCGAACGCCGCGCCGTTCTCCGTGACCATGAGCGGCTGGTCCGGGTAGGTCTCGCGCAGCGAGACCAGCAGGTCCGTGAGGCCGGCCGGCTCGATGTTCCAGCCCATGGCCGTGTAGGGGCCGGGCTGCGGCAGGAACTCGACGTCGTCGGCGGCGATCCACGGGGTGCCCGCGGAGTCCTTGTGGCCGTCGGCCTGCTGCCGCTCCCCCTCGCCGGAGAAGTGCCGCACGCGCGCGGTCGAGTAGTAGTTGACGCCCAGTACGTCGAGCGGCTGCTTCGTGATCTCCAGGTCGCCGTCGTGCACGAACGACCAGTCGGTCACCGAGGCGGTGTTCTCGAGCAGGTCCGCGGGGTAGGCACCGTCCAGGACCGGCCCGAGGAAGGCCCGGTTGGCCAGCGCGTCGACCTTGCGGACGGCGCCCTGGTCCACCGCGGACGACGGGTCGTCCGGCCGGAACACGTGCAGGTTCAGCGTGATCGACGTCTTGGCGGCGTCGCCCAGCACCTCGCGGATCTGCTGCACGGCGAGGCCGTGCGCCAGGTTGAGGTGGTGCACCGCCTGCAGCGCGGCCAGGGACTCGGTGCGGCCCGGGGCGTGCACGCCGGAGCCGTAGCCCAGGTACGCCGTGCACCACGGCTCGTTGAGCGTGGTCCAGACGTCGATGCGGTCGCCGAGCTCCTCGGCCATCCGCCGCGCGTACTTCGCGAAGGCGTACGCCGTCTCGCGGTTGGTCCAGCCGCCGGCGTCCTCCAGCTCCTGCGGGAGGTCCCAGTGGTAGAGCGTGACGACGGGCTTGACGCCCGCGGCGATCAGGCCGTCCACGAGGTCCGAGTAGAACTGGATGCCCTCGGCGTTGAACTCGCCGGAGCCGCCCGGCTGCACCCGCGGCCACGCGATCGAGAACCGGTAGGCGCCCAGGCCCAGGTTCTTGATGTGCTCGACGTCCTCCTGCCACCGGTGGAAGTGGTCGTCGGCGACGTCACCCGTGTCGCCGTTCAGCGTCCGGCCCGGCGTGTGCGAGAACGTGTCCCAGATGGACGGGCCGCGCCCGCCCTCGGTCGCGCCTCCCTCGATCTGGTACGACGCGGTCGCCGATCCCCAGAGGAAATCAGTGGGGAACTTCCGTGCACTCACAGTGCCACCTCTCCCGGGCCGGTGGCCCGAACGGTCTTGCCATCGTTCTCGACGCTCCATTCGCCAGGAGCGTCAGCACTGGTCACGTGCACGACGCCGGACTCGTACCGCACACGGAACGTCGCCGGGGCGCCGGTGCCACCGGGGACCAGGATCTCTTCGTCGAACCCTTCGGGCAGACGGGTGCAGCGTAACGTCACGCCCTCGGCCCAGGCGTAGTCCGGCCGGTCGTCGCGCGCCCCGACCGGCAGCACGGTGCCGGGCCGCACGAGCACGGGCAGGGTGTCGAAGCCGTGCTCCTCGGTGACCCACCGCGACCCGGTGACGGTCCCGGCCAGGCCCGGCGCGGCGACGTCGGGCAGGCGGGTCCACTCCCCCTCCGGCAGGTAGTACTCCGCGCGGGACTCCCCGAACACGGGCGCGACCAGCAGCGACGACCCCAGCATGTACTGCGTGTCCACGGTGGCGGCGGTCCGGTCGGCCGGGAACTCCAGCACCATCGGCCGCATCACGGGAAGCCCCGCCCCGGCGGCCTCGGCACCGGCCCCGCCGAGGTACGGCATGAGCCGCATCTTCAGCCGGGTGAACTTGCGCGTGACGTCGACGGCCTCGTCGTCGAACGCCCACGGGACGCGGTACGAGCTCGACCCGTGCAGGCGCGAGTGCGAGGACAGCAGGCCGAACGCCGTCCACCGCTTGAAGACGGCCGGGTCGGGCGTCCCCTCGAACCCGCCGATGTCGTGGCTCCAGTAGCCGAACCCGGACAGCGACAGCGACAGGCCGCCGCGCAGGGACTCCGCCATGGACACGAACGTCGACTCGCAGTCGCCGCCCCAGTGCACCGGGAACGCCTGGGTGCCCGCCGTGGCGGACCGGGCGAACAGCACGGCCTCGCCCGTGCCCCGCTCCTGCTCCAGCAGGTCGAAGACCGTCTTGTTGTAGAGCGAGGCGTAGAAGTTGTGCATGCGCTGCGGGTCGGACCCGTCGTGCCAGACGACGTCGGTGGGGATGCGCTCCCCGAAGTCGGTCTTGAAGCAGTCCACGCCCTGGTCCAGCAGCACGCGCAGCTTGTCCTGGTACCAGGCGGCGGCCTCGGGGTTGGTGAAGTCGACCAGCGCCATGCCGGCCTGCCACTTGTCCCACTGCCAGACGTCGCCGTCGGCCGTGGTGACCAGGTAGCCCTTCTCCGCGCCCTCCTTGAACAGGTGGGAGCGCTGGGCGATGTACGGGTTGATCCAGACGCAGACCTTCAGGCCGCGGTCGTGCAGCCGCTCCAGCATGCCCTCGGGGTCCGGGAACGTGGCCGGGTCCCACACGAAGTCGCACCAGTGGAACTGCCGCATCCAGAAGCAGTCGAAGTGGAAGACCGACAGCGGGATGTCCCGCTCGGCCATGCCGTCGACGAAGCCCATGACCGTGGACTCGGAGTAGTCCGTGGTGAACGACGTGGACAGCCACAGCCCGTACGACCAGGCGGGGACGACGGCGGGCCGCCCCGTCAGGGCCGTGTACCGGCGCAGGATCTCGGCCGGCGTGGGCCCGTGGATCACGTAGTACTGGAGCGTCTGCCCCGGCACGGAGAACTGCGTGCGGCTGACCACCTCGGAACCCACCTCGAACGAGACCTTCTCCGGGTGGGCCACGAACACGCCGTAGCCGCGGTCGGTCAGGTAGAACGGCACGTTCTTGTAGGCCTGCTCGCTCGCGGTGCCGCCGTCCTCGTTCCAGACGTCGACGCTCTGGCCGTTCTTCACGAACGCGCCGAACCGCTCGCCCAGCCCGTAGACGTGCTCGCCCACGGAGAGCCCGAGCTGCTCGTGGACGAAGTCGCCCTCGGGCGTGCTGGCCAGCCCCACGCTCCGGGCCGACGACGTGGTGAGCACCTCGCCGCCCGCCACGAAGTCGACCTGCCACTCGCCGTCGGTGGACACCCGGGCCGTGAGGCCGCCCGAGGTGAGCTCGGCAGCGCCCTCGCCCGGAGCTGCGGGGGTCACGACCTTGACCACGCCCGGCTCCCGGTTGACCGCGAAGTGCGGCCCGGGGTCGCGGCGGCCCTGGTGGTGCTCGATGCGGACGCCGATGACGTCGTCGGCCGGGGCGTCGAACGTGACGGTCACGAGCGGGCGGTTCAGGGTGTCGCCGCGCTTGGTGATCGGCGCGGTGGGCGCGTACACGGTCAGCGTCTCGTCGCCCGCCTCGACCGAGTCGATGTCGCGGGGGCGGAGCACCTCGACGCCGGGGCGCAGCTGCCAGTAGCCGTCGGTGAATCTCATGCGTGGGGCCTCACTCGTCTCTGGATGGCCGGGTGGTGGGACGGGGTCACTTGACCGCCCCGGCGGTCACGCCCCGGGTCAGGGTGCGCTGGAAGATCAGGAAGAAGATGACGGCCGGCACCAGCGACACGAGCGAGCCCGCGTTGATCGTGGGCGCGTCCATCATCCGGTCGCCCTGCAGGGACGCGAGGGCGATGGGGATGGTCTGGGTGTCGTTGCTGGTGAGCATGACCAGCGGGATGAAGAACTCGTTCCAGGTCCAGATGAAGAAGAAGATCATCAGCACCGAGAGCGTGGGCCGCACGATCGGGAACACGACCTGCCAGAGGATGCGCCAGCGGCTCGCGCCGTCCAGCGCGGCCGCCTCCAGCAGCGCGGGCGGGAACGTGCCGAGCACCGAGGAGAGCAGGTAGGTGCCGAACGCCGACTGGATGACGGTGAAGATGATGATCACCGACCACTGCGAGTTCGACAGGCCCACGGACTGCGCCATGGTGAACAGCGGGTAGATCAGCGCCTCCTGCGGCAGCATGTTCGCGAGCAGGAACAGCGCGATGATCCACAGCCGCCCCTTCACCCGGCCGATGCCGATCGCGTACGCGTTCAGCAGCGACAGCAGCGCGCCGCCCACGGCCACGAGGGCCGAGATGAACACCGAGTTCCAGAGCTTGACCGGGAAGTCGGTGCGCTCCCAGAAGGCGACCACGCCGTCCAGGTAGAGCGACGACGGCAGGGACAGCGGCCCGTTCGCCGCGTAGTCCTGCGGCGACTTGAAGGCGTTGAGCAGCATGATCCCGAACGGTGCGAGCACCGCGAGCCCCACGAGGACCGCGGCGGCCAGGACGAGCCAGCGGCCGGCGCCCCGGCGGTACCGGGAGTCGACGGCGGTGGCCCGCAGCTGCGCGGGCCGCGGGTCGGTCGCGACGGCCATGTCAGATCCCCTCCCTCTCACGTCGTTCGGCCCGGTTCTGCAGGCCGAGGATGATCAGTGCCACGGCCACGATCACGAGCGTGAGCACGGTGGCGATCGCGGACCCGTAGCCGACCTGGGACTTGTCGAAGAAGTTCAGGTACGAGTAGTAGCTCGGCACGAGGGTCGAGCTCTCGGGCCCTCCGCGCGTGAGCACGTAGATGGGCCCGAACACCTTCAGGGCCGCGACGGTGCAGGTCAGCGTCACCACGAAGGTCTCGGGGCGGATCTGGGGCACGGTGATGGCCCGGAACCGGTCCCACCAGCCGGCGCCGTCCAGCTCGGCCGCCTCGTAGAGCTCCGGGTCCACGCGCTGCAGGGCCGCCATGAAGATGACCACGGGGTAGCCCATCTGCACCCAGATGAGCACGAGCATCACCGAGGGCAGCGCCGTGCTCGGGTCACCCAGCCAGTTCGGCGGCGTCTCGACGCCGAGCCCGCGCAGGATCACGTTCAGGGCGCCGGTCTGGGAGTTCAGGATCCAGTTCCACAGCACGCCCGCCACGGCGACGGGCAGGATCTGCGGCAGGTAGTACGTGGCGCGCAGCACCGACGAGACGCGCTCGCCGAACCGCCGACCGAGGTAGTCGAAGAGCACCGCCGCGAGGACCAGGCCCAGCAGCGTGGGCACGAGCACCATCGCGACGATCATCGCGAGCGAGTTGCCGAACGACGTCCAGAACTTGTCGTCGCCCAGCAGGTCCACGTAGTTGCCCAGCCCGTTCCAGCGCAGCGGCGCCATGCCGCCGCGCCACTTGAACAGGCTGAAGTACACGTTGGTCAGCAGCGGGTAACCGATCACGACGCCGAACGCGACCGCGCCGGGCAGCAGGTAGGGCAGGTACCCCACCCACTGCGGCCGACGACGGCGCGTCCCGCGCGGCGCGCGCGGGCGGGTGTCCGCCCGCGAGCGCCGTTCGGTCAGGGCGGTGTCAGCCATCGAGCAGGTCGGCCTTGCCCTCGTCGTACGAGCTCTGCAGCCCGTCGAGCACCTCGTCCGGCGTCTTGGACCGGTTGACCAGGGACTGCAGCTCGCTGACGATCACGTCGTAGTAGCCGGCCACGGGCCAGTCGGGGTAGTACGCGAGGCCGTCCTGGTCCAGGATCGCCTGGAAGTTCTCGGTCAGCTCACGGGTGCGCTGGTCCTCGATCACGGAGGGGTCGCCGGCCACGGGCAGGCCGCCCTCGGTGGCCAGGACGTTCTGCACCTCGGGGCGCAGGGTGATGTCGATGAACTCCTCGGCCAGGCTCGGGGAGTCGGCGTTGGCCGGGACCACCCAGAGGTTGCCGGACGAGCCGGTGTGCAGCGTGTTGCCGGGGAAGTTGAACTGGCCCCAGTCGGCCTCGGTCTCGGCGGCGAGGCGGCCGAACCACCAGGAGCCGCTGACCATGAGCGGGTAGGTGCCGTCGATGAACGAGACGCCCATGTCCTCGGCGGTCAGGGCCGCGGAGTCGGAGGCGATGTAGCCCTTGTCGATCCACTCGTCGAGCTTCTCCGTGGCCTGGGTCATGGCGTCGTTGTGGAAGTCGACGTCGTTCGCGAAGAGCTGGTAGTCGTCCACCAGGGCGCGGTCGCCGTAGGCGAGGACGAGCTCGTACCAGAGCTGGCCCAGCGGGTACTCGGCGCCGGCCTCGGCCAGGGGCGTGATGCCCTCCTTCTTGAAGGCCGCCAGCACGTCCTCGAACTCGTCGAGGGTGGTCGGCACCTCCAGCCCGAGGTCGGCGAGCATCTCCTTGTTGTAGTAGACGCCCACGAACTCGCCGTAGTTCGGCACCCCGTACCACTCGCCGGAGCCCATCAGGCCCTGCTCGTCGTAGGTGGCCGTGGTCGCGAGCGAGCCGGACAGCTTCTCGTCCCAGCCGCGCTCGGTGGCGGCGTCGGTCAGCGGGGCGAGCAGGCCCTGCGCCGCGAGCTGGCCCGCGGTCGCGTTGCCCTTGTTGAACTCCATGACGTCGGGCACGTCGTCGCCCGTGAGCACGATCTTGGCGTTCTTCTGGATCTGCTCGAACGTCTGCTTCTCGACGTCGACCGTGACGTCGGGGTTCTCCTCCTCGAAGATCTCGATGGCCTTGGCCCAGGCCTTGCCCATCGCCGAGTCCTCGTTCTCGTAGTGCCAGATCGTGAGCGTGCTGTCGTCGGTGTCGCCACCGCCGGCGCCGCTCTGGCCGGTGCAGCCGGCCAGCGCCATGGCGCCCGCCATCGCGGCTGCCACGACTGTCATCGTCCGCTTGTGCCTCATCGCATCTCCTTGGTCGCGTCCGGACTCCCGCGTCCGGATCGTCGAAGCGTTTCAACACGCTAAACCCAGGCTCTTGCGTATGTCCAGTGCCATCTTCGGCAAGAGGGGCTACTCTTTTGTCGAAGCGCTTCCCCTACATGCGGCACACTGGTGTGCCCGGCACCGCGCACGACCTGCACCGGGACCAGGACACTTCACCCGGGCAGATGACCGGTACCGACTCGAATGGAGCACCGTGGCTACGATCGACGACGTCGCGAGGACGGCGGGGGTCTCGACCTCGACCGTGTCGTACGTGCTGTCCGGCAAGCGGCCCATCTCCGCGCCGACCCGGGCCCGGGTCGAGCGCGCGATCGAGAAGCTCGGCTACCGGCCGCACGCCGGCGCGCGGGCGCTCGCTTCCTCCCGGACCAACGTCATAGCGCTCATGGCGCCGCTGCGCGTGGGCGTGAGCGTGCCGGTCATCATGCAGTTCGTGGCCGGCGTCGTCACCCGGGCGCGGGACTTCGACCACGACGTGCTGCTGCTCACCCAGGACGACGTGAGCGGCCTGGACCGCGTGACCGGCGGCTCGATGGTGGACGCCCTGGTCATGATGGACATCGAGGCCGACGACCCGCGCGTGCCCCTGGTGGCCGCCGCCAAGCAGCCCACCGTGCTCATCGGCCTGCCGCAGGACCCGGAGGGCCTGAGCTGCGTGGACCTCGACTTCGAGGCCGCGGGCCGGCTCGCCGTGCGGCACCTCGCGCAGGCCGGGCACTCCGACGTCGCGCTCATCGGCTCGCCGCCCGAGGTGCTGCGGCGGCACACGTCGTACGCCGAGCGGATGATGCGGGGCCTGCGCGACCAGGCCCGCAGCTCGGGTGTGACGGTCAAGGTGGAAGCCTGCGACTCGTCGCCGGCGGGCGCCGCGACCGCCGTGGACGCGCTGCTCTCGACCGCCCCGGACACCACGGGCATCGTGGTGCACAACGAGGGCGCTCTCCCCCACGTGCTGGCCCGGCTCGCCGAGCGCGGCCTTGTGGTGGGCACCGACATGTCGGTGGTGGCGGTCTGCCCGAGGGACGTGGCGCTGTCCCAGCGCATCCCGATGACCAGCATCGACCTGCCCGCCGAGGACATCGGCAAGGTGGCCGTGGACATGGTGATGGCGCGCCTCGAGGGCGAGCAGCCGTCCGAGACGAGGCTGCTCGCCCCCGTGCTGACCGAGCGGGACAGCTCGGCGCCCGGCCCCGCCGCCGACGTCGGCTGACGGCGGGAGCGGGCCGCCGCTCATCCCTTGATGGCCCCGAAGATCACGCCCTTCGTGAAGTGCCGCTGCACCAGCGGGTAGACGACCAGGATCGGCACGATCGCCAGCACCATCACGGCCATCTTCACCGGCAGCCCGGTCACGGCGCCGTCGGCGACGTCGACCTGGCCCACGCCGCTGCCTGGCAGCGTCACGCCCTGCAGCACGTAGGACCGCAGCACGAGCTGCAGCGGCCACTTGGCGTTGTCGTTGATGTAGAGCATCGCGTTGAAGAACGCGTTCCAGTAGCCGACGCCGTAGAACAGCGCGACCACCGCCACGACGGCCTTCGACATGGGCAGCACGATCTGCCCAAGGATGCGCCAGTCCCCGGCGCCGTCGATCCGCGCCGCGTCCGTGATGGACCGGTCGATCCCCATGAAGAACGCCCGCAGGATGAGCACGTTGAACGCGCTCACGGCGCCCGGCAGGATGAGCGACCAGTAGCTGTCGATCAGCCCCAGGTTGCTCACCAGCAGGTACGTCGGGATCATCCCCGCACCGAAGAACATGGTGATGAGGAAGACGAACAGCAGCGGCCGGTGGGCGAAGGAGCCCGGCCGGCTCAGGCCGTACGCCCCCAGCACGGACACCGTGGTCGACAGCACCGTGCCGACCACGGTGATGCCGATGCTCACGATCGTGGCCCGCGTGACGATCCCGCCGGACAGGATCTGCTCGTAGGCCGCGAACGTCAGGCCGCCCGGCACCGTGACCAGGCCGCCGGACCGGGTGATGTCGGCCTGCGTGGACAGGCTCGTCAGCACCACCGTGTACAGGGGGTAGACGACCGTGGCCACGATGAGCAGCAGCGCCACCCCCTTGACCACGAGCCCCAGCGGGTTGGGGTCCTCCTCCCAGACCGGGCGGTTCCGGCCGCGCAGCAGGGCGCGGTACCGGCTCGGACCGCGCGCGGGCTGTCGCGGCCGGTCCGCCGCGGGTGTCGCCGGTGACGGCGGCGCCGGCCGCGTCGTCGTCCCGGTCTCGTTCTCGATGTCGGCACTCATGCGCGCTGATACACCCCCGCCTCGCCCACGAGGTGGGCGAGCTTGTTGGCCCCGAGCACCAGGGCGAGCGAGACCAGGCCCTTGATGAGCCCCGCGGCAGCCGCGAAGGCCCAGTCGCCGTTGACGACGCCCTGGTAGTAGACGAACGTGTCGAGCACCTCCGCGACGTCGGTCCCGACGGCGCCGCGCTGGAGGATGAGCTGCTCGAACCCGACCGTGAGCGCGTCGCCCAGCCGCAGGATCAGGAGCAGGACGATCACCGGGCGCAGCGCCGGGAGCGTGACGTGCCACATCCGCCGCCACCGGCCCGCGCCGTCGACCACCGAGGCCTCGTAGAGCTGCGGGTCGACGGTCGCGAGCGCCGCGAGGAAGATGATGATGCCCCAGCCGGCGTCCTTCCAGACCGACTGCGCGGTGATGAGCAGCAGGAACGTGTCGGGGTTGGTCATCAGGTCGAAGCCCGAGTACCCCGCCTCCCGCAGCCGGGTCGCCACCATCCCGGCCCCGCCGAAGATCTGCTGGAAGATCGTCACGACGATCACCCAGGAGAAGAAGTGCGGCAGGTACACGATCGACTGGATGGTCGTGCGCAGCCCCGGGGACAGCACGCTGTTCAGGAGCAGCGCGAGCACGATCGGCACCGGGAAGAAGAACACGAGCTGGAACGCGGTGATGACCAGCGTGTTCGTCACGGCGTCGAGGAACAGCGGGTTGGTCAGCACGCGCGCGAAGTTGGCCCACCCGATGAACGGGCTCTCGCGGATGCCGACGTACGGCGAGTAGTCCTGCCAGGCCACCACGTTGCCGAGCATGGGCACGTAGGCGAACACGGCCAGCAGCAGGACGGCCGGGGCCACCATGATCAGCAGCGAGCGGTCGCGCCGCGCCCGGACGGTCCAGGGGATCCTGCGCCGGGGCGGGGCGCTCGGTGAGCTCGTGGCGGTCACTGCTCGTCCAGGATGCCCTGGTAGAACGCCCGCAGCTCCTCACCGCCGGAGCTGGTCCACGTCGCCACGGCCTCGTCGAGGTCCGCCAGGGACTTGCGCCCGCGCGCGATGTCCTTCTCGAGGTCCACGAACGGCGTGCCGAGGGACGCGAACTGGGCAGGCTCCGTGATCTGCTTGCCGTAGAAAAGGGGCTCCTCCACGTACTGGGAGGCGTCCGCCATCCACGTGCAGTAGGCCTCGACGTAGCCGTCGTACTGCACCTGCGCGTTCACCTTGGGCGGGTCCACCAGGAAGATGTACGACGGCGCCACGTCGTCGGCCGCGGCGTCGGTCGCCTGTGGCAGGCCGTCGCCGTCGATGTCGTAGTGCTCGCCCTCGACGCCGAAGTTGACGAGCTGGAACTCCGTGGTGCCGAACGGCGAGGCGAGGAAGTCCGCGGCCGCCAGCAGCTCCTCGATCTGCGCCTTGTCGTCCCGCTTCTTCAGGAACGAGAACATGTCCGCCGGGGCGCCCTTCCAGACCCGCGGCGTACCGCCGTCGTGGGCGAACGGGGCGAACGGCCGCGGGTCGAAGTCCGGGTTGCTCGGCAGCACCCGGCCCAGGGACTCGTGCCAGCCGCCCACGCCGTCGTTCACGATGAGGATCTCCCCCGACTCGAAGAGGGGCTTCATCTCCTCGGGCTTGTCGGCCACGGCCGTCGGGTGCACCGCGCCCGACTTGTACAGCCGCGCCTGCCAGTCCAGCGCGGCGCGGTACTCCTCGGACTCGACGCGGTGGACCAGCGAGCCGTCGTCGGCCAGCTTCCAGCCCTTCTCCGGGGGCACCGCGAACATCATGTTCGCCGTGATCCACTGGTCGGCCGAGCCCCAGCGCTTCTTGGCCGGGTCGGTCAGCTCCTTGGCGAGCTCGATGAACTCGTCGGCGTCCTTGGGCTGCTCGGTGATGCCGAGCTCCGCGAGGATGTCGGCCCGGTAGAACGTCGCGAGGTGGACCAGCTCGCCCGGGAACGGCAGGCCGTAGAGCTTGTCGTTGAAGACGCCGAAGCGCCAGGCGTCCGTGGGGATGTTGGCGAGGTTCTTGTACTTCTTGACGTTGTCGCCGGACAGGTACGGCGTGAGGTCCTCGAAGAGGGCGTCGACGGCCTGGGCGAACCGCGGCGGGAAGTTCCAGGTGGGCACGCAGACCCAGTCGGGCACGTCCTTCGCCGAGGCGAGCACGGCAGCGAGCTTGTCGCCGTAGGTGTTGCCGTCGGAGATCTGGAACTCGACGGTGGTGCCCATCGCCTCGCTCACCGCGTCGAAGTACGGGTTGCCGGACGTCTTCGGGATGGCGCTCCACAGGGGTGTCATCGCCGTGTACGTGCCGCCCGACCCGGGCGCCGTCTCGAAGGCCGTGACCAGCTCGTCGGGGATCGAGGCGTAGCCGGCGGTGGAGCCGTTGACGGACGGGAAGTCCGGCTTCACGTACTCGACCGGCACATAGGTGGGCAGCACGCCCGAGCTCACGGTGGCGCCGCCCTGCGCGGGACCCGCCCCGCCGGTGGTGCAGGCGGTGAGCAGGGACGGGACGCCGACGACGCCGGCGCCGACCGCGAGGAAGCCGAGGAACGACCGGCGGCTGAGCCCGCCGGTCAGGTGGGGTGCTGTCATGGCTCTTCACTCCTTTGTGGACAGCGCGGCACGTCTGTGTGCCCGGACACGATGGCGGATCACGCGGTTCAACGTCGAAGCGCTTCGACCTACATCGCTGCCAGAACAGTAGGGCAAACCTTGAACATGAGGCAATGATTCGCCCCAATTGGGCAATTGATCATTGAACCGTTTCGAGGGTTTGGCCTACTCTTCGACCCGACGCCGCAAGCCCTGCGCCGCAAGCCCGACCCGACGCCAGAGGGAGCACGACGACGTGCCGAACCAGACGCAGCCCCTGTTCCGCGACCCCGCCGCCGGCCTGGCCGACCGGGCCCGCGACCTGCTGGACCGCCTCACCCCCGACGAGCGGCTGAGCCTGCTGCACCAGCACCAGCCCGCGATCGAGCGGCTCGGCCTCGCGGCCTTCCACACCGGCGCCGAGGCGCTGCACGGCGTCGCGTGGCTCGGCCGCGCCACCGTGCTACCGCAGCCGGTCGGGCTGGGTGCCACCTGGGACGCCGACCTGCTCCGCCGGCTCGGCGACCTCGTCGCCACCGAGCTGCGGGCCAAGCACGCCGCGGACCCGGCCGTCTCCCTGAACGTCTGGGCGCCCGTCGTGAACCCGCTGCGGCACCCCGCCTGGGGCCGCGGCGAGGAGGGGTACGCCGAGGAACCGCGACTCGTCTCCCACCTCGCGACGGCGTACTGCGCCGGGCTGCGCGGGGACCACCCGACGGTCTGGAAGACCGTCCCGGCCCTCAAGCACTTCCTCGGGTACGGCAACGAGACGGACCGCTCGGCGACGTCGTCCAACCTGTCCGAGCGGACGCTGCACGAGTACGAGCTGCCGGCCTTCCGCGGACCGATCGAGGCGGGGGTCGCCGGCGCCGTGATGCCGTCGTACAACCTGGTCAACGGGGTTCCCGCGCACACGTCGGGCGACCTGCTGGCCGAGCTGCGCTCCTGGGCGCCCGGTTCGGTGGCCGTCGTCTCGGACGCCGGCGCGCCCACCTTCCTGGTCACGATCCAGCGGGCGTACGCCTCCCACGCGCGGGCGCACGCGGCGGCCGTGCGCGCGGGCCTGGACTCCTTCACCGACAACGACACCGACCCGTCGGTCACGCTGGACCGGCTGCGCGAGGCGCTGGCGGCCGGCCTGCTGACGCAGGACGACGTCGACACCGCGGCACTGCGCCTGCTGGAGCTGCGCCTGCGCACGGGCGAGCTGGACGGCGCCGCCGACCCGTACGCGGGCATCGGGCCCGACGCGATCGACCTGCCGGAGCACCGCGTCCTGGCGCGCGAGGCGGCGGCGAAGTCCGTGGTGCTGCTGCGCAACGACGGGACGCTGCCGCTGGGTGCGCCGGGGCGCGTCGCCGTCGTCGGACCGCTGGCCGACCGGGTGCTCACCGACTGGTACTCCGGCACCCCGCCCTACGCCGTCTCGCTCGCGCGCGCCGTCGCGGACCGCTACCCCGACGCCGTCGTGGACGTCGCCGACGGCGCGGACCGGGTGGCGCTGCGGGCGACGTCGTCGGGCCGGTACGTGAGCATCGACGCCGAGGGCGGGGTGACGGTCTCGGCCGCCGACGCCGGTGCGGCGGCCCACCTCG
This sequence comes from Promicromonospora sp. NPDC057488, assembly GCF_042802395.1. Classification (NCBI taxonomy): domain Bacteria; kingdom Bacillati; phylum Actinomycetota; class Actinomycetes; order Micrococcales; family Promicromonosporaceae; genus Promicromonospora; species Promicromonospora sp. NPDC057488. The sequence goes on along the minus strand of NZ_JBHVEG010000022.1, from coordinate 37,839 downwards.
ACGTGACCGACTGGGGCGACGGGGTCCTCACCCTCCGCTCGGTCGCCTCGGGGCGGCTCCTGACGGGCGCCGGCTGGATCCTTGCGGCCGACGCCGAGCGGGTCGGCGGCTGGGTGGTGCAGGAGTCGTTCCGCCGGCACCACCACGCGGACGGCACGTGGTCGCTGCTGCACGTCGCGAGCGGGCGGTGGCTGCGGGTGCAGCTCGGGTCGGGGCTGCTGGTGGCCGAGGCCACGCGGCTCGCGGACGCCGAGCGGTTCGCGTGGCGCACCGTCGCCTCGGGGCAGGCCGAGGTCGCACGCGTCGCGGCCGCCGCGGACGTGGTGCTCGTGGCCGTCGGCAACGACCCGCACCTGGGCGGGCGCGAGACCGAGGACCGGACGTCGCTCGCGCTGCCGGAACCGATGGCGGAGCTCTGGCGGGTGGCGCGCGAGGCGTGCCCGGCGGCGGTGCTGGTGGTGACGTCGTCGTACCCGTACGTGCTGGGGCCGGGCGTGCTCGACGGGCCGCGGGGCGCGCTCGTCTGGGCGGCGCACGGCGGGCAGGAGGCCGGAAACGGCCTGGTGGACGTGCTGTCCGGGGGCACGGAGCCGTACGGCCGGCTCGCCCAGACGTGGCCGGCCGACGAGGCACAGGCCGGCGACCTGTTCGACTACGACGTGGCCCGCCAGGGCGTCACCTACCGGCACCTGGCGACCGAGCCCGCGTTCTGGTTCGGGCACGGGCTGGGCTACACCACGGTCGGCTACGAGGGCCTGCGGCTGGTCCGATCCGGCCCGGGCGGGGACAGGGACGGCGGGGACAGGGACGGCGGGACCAGCGCCGTCGTCTCGGTGCGCAACACCGGCGAGCGCCCGGTGGACGAGCTCGTCGCCGTGCACGGCCTGTCGCCCGACCTGCCGGTTCCCGCGGCCCGGCGGCAGCTACTCGGGTACGCGCGGGTGCGGCTCGCCCCGGGCGCGGCGGCCGAGGTGCCGGTCCCGCTGGACCTGGGCGCCCTCGCCGTCCGGCACGACGGCGCGATGGTGCTGCAGCCCGGCACGTACACGGTGGCGTCCGGGCCGTCCGCCGGGGACCTGCGGGTGCGGGCCGAGCTGGCCGTCAGCTGAGCTCGCGCTCCGCGAACTCCCGGTCGAGGATCGCGAAGACCAGCTCGGTGGACCACACGCCGTCGCGCACGTCGCTCTCGACCAGGCGGGCCTCCTGCCGCATGCCGAGGCGCTGGGCCACGCGGACCGAGCCGAGGTTCTCCTCGTCGATGCGCGCGAACACGCGGTGGAAGCCGTAGGACTCGAACGCGAGCCGGAGCGTGGCCCGGACCGCCTCGGTGGCCAGGCCGTGCCCGCTCACGTCGGGGTGCAGGGCGTAGCCGACCTCGGCCTGCCGGGGCGCGGCCGCCCACTTGAGCATCGTCTCGCCGACCACCTCGCCGTCCGACTCGACGGCGAGCACCTGCACGTCGCCGGCCTCCTCGAACGGGGCGCTGGACCACGTGCGGAGCTTCGTCCGTGCCGTGGCCCGGTCCCACGGCGGCTGGTACATGTACCGCACGACGTCGGGGCTCGAGCGCCAGGCGAGGAACGCCTCGGCGTCGTCCGGGGCGACCGGGCGCAGCGTGAGGCGCGCGGTGACCACGGGCCAGCCGGGGTCCGACCGGTAGGCCCGCACCGGGGTGGCGAGCGCGGGCACGGCGTCGGGCGCGGCGTCGGGTCTGGGGGCGGAGGCGGGCGGCACGGAAGAGGGCACGATCCGACCGTAGCGCCCAGAACCAGGTATGCCACCGGAATTCGGTCGGTACGGCCGGACTGATCGGCGTGTCCCGCCCGGCGGCGCTCAGCGCGCCTCGAACGCCACGCTCTCCCAGCCGGGCGGCACGTCGCGGGGCTCCCACGAGGCGTCGGGCGTCCAGTCCGCCCAGGACTTGTCCCACCAGATCTTCCCGGCGTCGAGCAGGCCGGCGATCCGGGCGCCCTCCGCGCGGATCTGCGCCATGCGCCCGGGGTAGCGGGCGGGGCCTGTCTCCTCGAACTCGACGACGTCCTTGAACTCGTAGGTCTCGGCGTCGGCCGCCCACCAGACGTCCAGCTCGTGGTCGAGCGTGTCGAAGCCCATCGGCGTGCGGCGCGGCGCGTCCTCGAGGTTGAAGTACCAGCCCTGGAACGCGCGCTCGGGGCCGTCCCAGAACAGGAAGATGGAGTGCTCCACCCCGGTCCAGTGCAGCTCGAGGCGGCCGTGACCGCGCCACTGCCTGCTGCCGGCGGCCTTCCACGGGTGCTCCCCCACCGGGAACGTGCCGGCGGCCGGGTAGGCGAGCGGGGTGCCGCCGGGCGTGTAGGTGACCAGCAGGTCGCCGTCGTCCTGCACGCAGACCTGCGGGATCGCGATCCAGGGCTCGCCGCGCATGATCTCGCGGCGCACCACCGTCTGGCCGGGCAGGAAAACTTCAGACGTCATGCGCGGAACGCTAACAGCGGCGCGTTACGCCCCGGCGACATCCACGTTGACACCGTGGCGCAGCACCCGCAGGGGCCGCAGGTCGGCGTCGGTCACCAGGAGGTCGGCGCGCGCGCCGGGCACCAGGGCGCCGACCTCGCCGGTCAGGCCCAGCACTCGGGCCGGCACCGCCGTCGCGGACCGCACGGCGTCGACCAGCGGGACGCCGCCGCGCACCGCGCACCGCACCACGTCGACCAGGTGCGCGGTGCCGCCGGCGATCGGCCCCTCCTCCTCGAGCGCGCCGGGCGCGGCCTGCGGCATCGCGATCCGGGCGACACCCTCGTGCACCACCACCGACATCGGGCCCAGCTCGTAGCTGCCGTCGGCGACGCCGGCCGCGGCCATCGCGTCGGTCACCAGGAGCACCTGGTCCGCGCCGACCATGTCGAACACCGAGCGCACCGTGGCCGGGTCGAGGTGGACGCCGTCGCCGACGAGCTCGACGATCATGTCGCCGCGTGCCGCCGCCGCCAGGCAGGCCGCGATGGGCCCGGGCTGGCGGTGGTGCAGCGGGCGCATGCCGTTGAACAGGTGGGTGGCGGTCATCGGGCCGAGCGGCCGGCGCCCGGCGGTGGGGCCCGCCGCGGCGCCCAGCGCCGCGGTGACCTGCTCGATCAGCGCCTCGGCCTGCTCGGTGGTCCCGTCGGTGTGGCCCAGGGAGGGCAGCACGCCCGCCTCGACCAGCGCCTCGGCGACGCCGCCGGGCCCGGTCACGCCCGGCACCTCGGGGGCGACGGTCATGGTGCGCAGGTACCCGCGGGCGGCCGCGGCCAGGTCGCGAACCAGCTCGACGCTGCCTTCTTGCAGGTCAGCCGGGTTGTGGGCGCCGCGGCGGCGGTAGGACAGGAACGGCCCCTCGGCGTGCAGCCCCTCGATCTCGCCGGCCTCGGCGAGCTCGGCCAGCACGGCCGCCCGCTGCACCAGCACCTCGGGCTGGGCCGTCACGAGCGACGCCACCAGGGTGGTCGTGCCGTGCCGGCGGTGCTCCAGCACGCCCGGCAGGGCCTCGGCGGCCGTCGTCACGTCGGGGAACGACGCGCCGCCCCCGCCGTGGTTGTGCAGGTCGACGAGGCCCGGCAGCACGTACGTCCCGGGCGCCGGGGGCACCTGCTCCAGGGCGGGGCCGTGGCCGGCCTCCAGGGCGTCGACCACGGAGCCGGCGAACTCGACCCGCCCGCCCGAGGCGACCACGACGCCGTCGTCCACCACGGAGGATGCCAGGACCAGCCGACCACGGACGACCACCACTTCGCTCATGCCCGACATCCTGCCATCCGCCGGGCGGCGCTCGGCCGCTCGGCCGGCCGCGGCGGGCCGGCTCGGGGGGCTAGAAGAGGCGCGTCGTGGGGTCGTCGACGCCGCGCATGGCGTCGTAGTCCAGCAGGAGCGTGGCGATGCCACGGTCCTTGGCCAGGACCCGCGCCTGCGGCTTGATCTCCTGGGCCGCGTAGACGCCGCGGACCGGGGCCAGCAGCGGGTCGCGGTTCAGCAGCTCCAGGTACCGCGTGAGCTGCTCGACGCCGTCGATGTCGCCGCGGCGCTTGATCTCCACCGCGACGGTGGAGCCGGAGCCGTCGCGCGCGAGGATGTCCACGGGGCCGATCGCCGTGGGGTACTCGCGGCGCACGAGCGTGTGGCCGTCGCCCAGGAGCGCGATCTGCTCGGCGAGCAGCTCCTGCAGGTGCGCCTCCACGCCGTCCTTCACGAGGCCGGGGTCGATGCCCAGGTCGTGGCTGGAGTCGCTGTGCACGGTGAACAGCTCGACCTCGAGCCGGTCGTCCGACTTGGCGTGCTGGACGGTCCACACCTCGGTGACGCCGCGCTCGGCGGCCTCCTCGGAGGGCTCGCGCACCGCCAGGGTGCACGGGGGGCTCATCCAGTTGAGCGGCTTGTACGAGCCGCCGTCGGAGTGGATGAGCACGCTGCCGTCAGCCTTGACCACGAGCAGCCGCGTAGCCTGCGGGAGCATCGCGGTCAGGCGGCCCGTGTAGAGGGCGGAGCAGTCTGCCACGACCAGCCGCATCAGAGAACCAGATCCTGTCGTCCGGGAGGGGCGGCCTCGAGCCAGGAGGCGAGGCCGAAGTAGTCACCGGCAGCGAGGTCGAGCTCGAAGTCGAGCCCGTCGTACCGGCACTGGACGAGGTAGTGGTCGCCCTGACCACGCTCGTCCGGGTCCAGCGGGGTGCGGCTCGTGACGGTGAGCCGCTCCCGGTACCACGTGCGGGCCGGACGGGGTGACAGCGACCAGCACCGCCACCACTCGATCCGGCCCACCGCGTACTGCGCGATGCCCGGCGTCCAGGAACCCTCGGGGTTTCCGGTCGCCCGGGCACTGCAGTCAAACGATCCGACCCTCCGGGAGAGGGTCCGCAACCGGGAGATCCCGGCCGCGATCACGAGCGCGAGCGCCCCCAGTACCGCTATCGCGATCCATACGACGCCGGGCACGCGCGCTCTCCCTCAGACCAGGGAGATCTCGTCGACCACGAGGGTGACGAGGTTGTTGTCCACGGACATGAAGCCGCCGGTGACCGTAGCCTCCACGGCCGGGCCCGACGTCGTCTCCACCTTGATCGTGCCGGGGCGAAGCACCGCCAGCAGCGGCGTGTGGTTCGCCAGGATGCCGATCTGGCCGTCCGCAGACGGCGCGCTCACCTGGGTCGCCGCACCGCTCCAGACCTTGCGGTCCAGGGACACGAGGTCCACGCTCAGCTCTGCCACGAGAGCTCCTTCCGATGTAGCGGGCGTGCTGCCGCCCCTGCCGGGTTGCCCGAGTCTAAGGGGTCCGGCGGGGCGGCATCACGCACGGGGGGACGTACGAGACCTCAGGCCCCGTACTCCTTCTGGATCCGTGCCCAGTTCTCCTCGAGCATCTCGAGGCCACCGATGTTGTAGAAGGCCTGCTCGGCGATGTGGTCGAACTCGCCGGCGCAGATCTTCTTGAACGCCTCGATGGTCTCGGACAGCGGGACCGTCGAACCCTCCACGTCCGTGAACTTCTTGGCCATGTAGGTGTTCTGGGAGAGGAACTGCTGGATGCGACGCGCGCGCGCCACAACCGTCTTGTCCTCCTCCGAGAGCTCGTCCACACCGAGGATGGCGATGATGTCCTGCAGCTCCTTGTTCCGCTGCAGGATCGACTTCACCTCGGTGGCCACATCGTAGTGCTCCTGGCCCACGTACCGCGGGTCGAGGATGCGCGACGTCGAGGTCAGCGGGTCGATCGCCGGGTACAGACCCTTCGACGCGATCTCTCGGGAGAGCTCGGTCGTCGCGTCCAGGTGGGCGAACGTCGTGGCCGGGGCCGGGTCGGTGTAGTCGTCCGCGGGCACGTAGATGGCCTGCAGCGACGTGATGGAGTGACCACGCGTCGAGGTGATGCGCTCCTGGAGGAGGCCCATCTCGTCGGCCAGGTTCGGCTGGTAGCCCACGGCGGACGGCATGCGGCCGAGCAGCGTGGAGACCTCGGAACCGGCCTGCGTGAAGCGGAAGATGTTGTCGATGAAGAGCAGCACGTCCTGCTTCTTCACGTCGCGGAAGTACTCCGCCATCGTCAGCGCCGACAGGGCCACGCGCAGACGCGTGCCCGGCGGCTCGTCCATCTGGCCGAAGACGAGGGCGGTCTTGTCGAAGACACCCGCCTCGTCCATCTCGGCGATCAGGTCGTTGCCCTCACGGGTGCGCTCACCGACACCGGCGAACACCGACACACCGCCGTGGTCCTGGGCCACACGCTGGATCATCTCCTGGATGAGGACCGTCTTGCCGACGCCCGCACCACCGAAGAGACCGATCTTGCCACCCTGCACGTACGGGGTCAGCAGGTCGATGGACTTGATGCCCGTCTCGAACATCGTGGTCTTCGACTCGAGCTGGTCGAAGGCCGGGGGCTTGCGGTGGATCGGCCAGCGCTCGGTGACCTCGAGCTTCTCGCCCTCGGCGAGGTTCAGGACCTCACCGGTGACGTTGAAGACCTTGCCCTTGGTGACGTCGCCGACGGGCACGCTGATGGGCGAGCCGGTGTCGGTGACGAGCGCGCCGCGGACCAGGCCGTCGGTCGGCTTGAGCGCGATGGCGCGCACCAGGGAGTCACCCAGGTGCTGCTCGACCTCGAGGGTCAGCGTGAACGTGTTCTCGTCCTCGCCCTGGCCCGAGAGGTCGATCTCGACGGTCAGCGCGTTGTAGATGTCGGGGATCGCGTCCTCGGGGAACTCGATGTCCACGACGGGGCCGATCACCCGAGCGACCCGGCCGGTGCCGGGGCCGCTCGTGTGCTCGACCGTGGATTCCACGGTGGTGGCGGTCATGGTTGCCTCGCTTCGGTGGGCCGGAGGGTCCTCCGGCGGGGAGTCTGTTGGTTGGTCAGGACGCCAGGGCGTCGGCACCGGAGACGATCTCGCTGATCTCCTGGGTGATGTCCGCCTGACGGGCCTGGTTGGCCAGTCGGGTGTACGTGCGGATCAGGTCCTCGGCGTTGTCCGTGGCCGTGTGCATGGCGCGCTGCCGGGCGGCCAGCTCGGACGCGGCGGCGTCGAGCAGGGCCGCGTAGATGCGCTGGTCCACGTACCGCGGCAGCAGTGCGTCGAGCACGGCCTCCGGCGACGGCTCGAAGTCGTAGAGCGGCAGGACCTCGTGCTCGCCCGCCTCCACCACGCCCTCGACGACCTCCAGCGGCAGCATGCGCACGACGTGGGGACGCTGGGTCACCATGTTGACGAACTGCGTGGAGACCACGTGCAGCTCGGACACGCCGCCCTCGGACTCGTCCGCGAGGAACTTCTCGAGCAGGGCATGCCCGATCTCCTCGGCGACCTCCGCCGTCGGCCGCTCCGAGCCGTACGTCCACGTCTGGACGGCCTCGCGGCCGCGGAACGCGTAGTACGAGACCGCCCGACGACCGGCGACGTAGAGGAGAACCTCCTTGCCCTCGGCCGCGAGCTGCCGGGTCAGCCGCTCCGCCTCACGGACGATCGACGCCGGGTAGGAGCCCGCCATGCCACGGTCGGACGACACCACGAGCACCGCGGCGCGCTTGGCACCCTCGACCTCCCGCGTGAGCGGGTGGTCGATGTCGGTGTGCGTGGCGACCGCCGAGACCGCACGGGTGATGGCCTGCGCGTAGGGTGCCGCAGCCGCCGTCCGCGCACGGGCCTTGCCGATGCGGGACGCGGCGATGAGCTCCTGCGCACGGAACATCTTCTTCAGCGACTGCGTCGACTTGATCCGTGCCTTATAGACGCGCTGGGATCCACCGGCCACGGGTCAGGCCTTCTTCTTGACGACGACCTGTGCCTGCTCGACGTCGACGGGGCCACCCTCGACCTCACCACCGACGAGCGCGGTGCCGTCGGCACGCTGGAAGCCGGCGCGGAAGTCCTCGACGGCAGCGCTGAGCGCCTCCTCCGTGGCGGGCTCCAGCTTGCCGCTCTCGCGGATCGACGTCAGGACGTCCGTCTTGCGGCGCAGGTGGTCCAGCAGCTCGGACTCGAACCGCTTGACGTCCTCGACGGCGACGTCGTCCAGCTTGCCCTTGGTACCGGCCCACACGGCAGCGACCTGGTCCTCGACCGCGTACGGCGAGTACTGGGGCTGCTTGAGCAGCTCCGTCAGGACGGCGCCGCGCTGCAGCTGCGCGCGGGACGCCGCGTCGAGGTCGGACGCGAACATCGCGAACGCCTCGAGCGAGCGGAACTGCGCGAGCTCCAGCTTCAGCGTGCCGGAGACCTTCTTCATCGCCTTGATCTGCGCGTCGCCACCGACTCGGGAGACCGAGATACCGACGTCCACGGCGGGACGCTGGTCGGCGTTGAACAGGTCGGACTGCAGGAAGATCTGCCCGTCCGTGATGGAGATGACGTTGGTCGGGATGTACGCCGAGACGTCGTTCGCCTTGGTCTCGATGATCGGCAGACCGGTCATCGAGCCCGCGCCCAGCTCGTCCGAGAGCTTCGCACAACGCTCGAGCAGACGGGAGTGCAGGTAGAACACGTCACCCGGGTAGGCCTCGCGGCCCGGCGGGCGGCGCAGCAGCAGCGACACGGCACGGTAGGCCTCGGCCTGCTTCGACAGGTCGTCGAAGACGACGAGCACGTGCTTGCCCTGGTACATCCAGTGCTGGCCGATGGCCGAGCCGGTGTACGGGGCCAGGTACTTGAAGCCCGCGGGGTCGGACGCCGGAGCCGCGACGATGGTCGTGTACTCGAGCGCGCCGGCCTCCTCGAGGGCGCCACGCACGGAGGCGATGGTCGAGCCCTTCTGACCGATCGCGACGTAGATGCAGCGCACCTGCTTGCTGGGGTCGCCGGACTCCCAGTTCGCCTTCTGGTTGATGATCGTGTCGATCGCGATCGCCGTCTTGCCGGTCTGGCGGTCACCGATGATCAGCTGGCGCTGACCGCGGCCGATCGGGATCATCGAGTCGATCGCCTTGATGCCGGTCTGCAGCGGCTCGTGCACCGACTTGCGCTGCATGACGCCGGGCGCCTGCAGCTCCAGGGCACGGGTGCCCTCGGTGGCGATCTCGCCCAGGCCGTCGATGGGGACGCCCAGCGGGTCGACCACGCGGCCGAGGTAGCCCTCGCCCACGGGGACCGAGAGCACCTCACCGGTGCGGCGGACCTCCTGGCCCTCCTCGATACCGGTGAACTCGCCCAGGACGACCACACCGATCTCGCGGACGTCCAGGTTCTGCGCGAGGCCAAGCGTGCCGTCCTCGAAGCGCAGCAGCTCGTTGGCCATCACGCCCGGGAGGCCCTCGACGCGGGCGATGCCGTCCGCGGCGTACGCGACGCGGCCCACCTCCTCGGTGACCGCTTCCTGGGGCTCGTAGGCCTTCACGAAGCTGTCCAGTGCGGCGCGGACCTCGTCCGGCCGGATCGTCAGCTCAGCCATTGATCTTCTCCTGTCGTGGCCGCGAAAGCCGCGGCGGAAGGTTCTTGTTCACGTTTTCAGCCGGCCAGACGACGCTGAGCGTCAGCAAGGCGCGACAGGACGGTGGAGTCGACGACGTCCGCGCCGACCTGGATGCGCAGGCCGCCGACGACGGCGGGGTCCACGGTGACGTTCAGCTGGACGGGCTTCCCGTACGAGCGCTCCAGGAGCGCGCCGAGGCGGTCCTGCTGCTCGCGGGTGAGCACCGTCGCGCTCGTCACGGCGGCCACGAGGCGGTTGCGGCGCTCCGCCGCGACCTCGCCGTACCAGCTGATCGTCTGCACGAACCGGCGGCCACGCAGCGACGACGTCGCGCGCTGCGCCAGGCGCTGGGTCACGGTGTCGACCTTGCCACCGACCAGTGCGTCCACGAGCGCCACCCGGCGCTCCGGAGCCGTCGAGGCGTCGGAGAGAACCTGCTTGGCCTCCCGCTGGCCGACGAGCGACCGGCCGAGTCGGAACAGCTCGTCCTCGACCGTCTCCAGCGCGCCGCGCGCCTCGGCGGAAGCCAGGACGGCGTCCAGGCCGAGGCGCTCGACGGCGTCCGTGAGGTCGGCGTCGCTCGACCAGCGCGCCCGGGCGAGCCCGGACACGAGGTCGACCACGCGCTCGTCGAAGCCGCCCAGCAGGCTGGCCACCAGGCCCGCCTTGGCCTCGCCCTCGCGGGAGGGGTCGGCGAGCGAGCGGCGCAGCGCGGCGGAGTCGTCGAGCGCCGACACCAGGGTGAGCAGCTGCTCACCCAGGGTCAGCGCGTCCGCACCCGCGGCGCGCAGCACCGGCTCGAAGCGCTCCTGCGCCGCAGTCAGCGATGCACCGCTCGATCCCCGCATCACGCCTCCTTGTTGCTTGCCACGGCCTGGCTCGCCTCGAGCTCGTCGAGGAAGCGGTCCACGACGCGCGACTGACGGGCCGAGTCCTCGAGGGACTCGCCCACGATCTTCGACGCCAGCTCGGTCGCCAGCGTGCCGACCTCGGTGCGCAGGGACACGACGGCGGACTGCCGCTCGGCCTCGATCTGACGGTGCGCCGTCTCGGTGATGCGCCCCGCCTCCTCGCTCGCCTTGGCCTTGAGGTCGTTGATGATGGCGGTGCCCTCGGCACGCGCCTCCTCACGAACCTGCGCCGCCTCGGAGCGGGCCTCGGCGAGCAGCTCCTGCTGCTTCGCCAGGGCCTCGTCAGCCGCCTTCTGCGCGGCCTCTGCCTTCTCGATGCCACCCTCGATGAGGGTGGCGCGCTCGTCCAGGATCTTGTTCATCGGCGGCAGGATGAACTTGTAGAACGCCACGGCGATGATCACGAGGACCACCGCCGACCAGAGCAGGTCGTATCCGGCGGGCAGGAACAGGTCGATGCCCTGCGGCTCGTCGGTCTGCGCCGCTACGATGACGGCGCTCGTGTGCGCCGCCATCACTCGAACAGGAAGCCGGCGACGAGACCGAGGAGCGCGAGCACCTCGACGAACGCGACACCCAGGAACATGGTGGCGCGGAGCTGGCCGGCGACCTCGGGCTGGCGGGCCATGCCCTCGATGGTCTTGCCGATCAGGATGCCGAGGCCGATGCCCGGGCCGGTCGCCGCGAGGCCGTAGCCGATCGCGTTCACGTTGCCGGTGACCTCGGCGAGAGTGGTGACGTCCACTTGCGTCTTCCTTCCGTTGGGCGCCGCACCGGGTGGTGCGGCGTCGCGTGGTGTGCGAAGGCGCGTGCTGCGCCCGTCGCGGGTTTTCCAGGTGAAGCTATGCAGCGCCGCCCGGAGGAGCGAGCACCGTCAGTGCTCCTCCTCCAGCGACATGTTGATGTAGACCGCGGCCAGCAGCGCGAAGATGTACGCCTGCAGGAACGCGACCAGCAGCTCGAAGAGCGTCATGAAGATGCCGGCCGGCAGCGTCAGAGCGCCGAAGACCATCAGCCCGCTGCCAGCGGAGTCGATCAGGAAGAACTGCGTGGCGGCGAAGCAGAGCACGAGCATGATGTGACCGGCGACCATGTTGGCCACGAGTCGGACCATCAGCGAGCCCGGCCGGATGATCAGGATCTGCAGCAGCTCGATCGGCGTCAGGATGAAGTAGATCGGCCACGGGACGCCCGGGGGGAACAGGTTCGCCTTGAGGTACCCGCCCAGACCGTGCTTGCGGATGCCGACGGCCCAGTAGGTGACGAACACCCACAGCGCGAGCAGCAGCGGCACACCGATGCGGGAGGTTCCGGCGAGGTTCAGGCCCGGGATCACGCCCGTGAGGTTGAACGCCAGGATCGTCATGAAGATGGTGGTGAGCATGGGCACGAAACGCTTCGCGTTGTCCTTGCCCAGGATCTCCTCGCCGATCTGTACCCGGACGAAGTCCAGCAGGTACTCGACACCGGCCTGGAACCGACCCGGCACCACCTTGGCCCGGCGTGCGGCGATCAGGAAGACCGACAGCAGCACGATCGTGGCGATGATGCGGATGATCCAGAGCCGGTCGATCTGGAAGATGGTGCCTTCGAAGAGGATGCCCGACGGGAAGAAGTCGGCGATCGACGGCGTGTGGAAGCCGCCCTCACCCTCGTGGCCTTCAGTGGCGGCGAGGATTACGGACGTCGCATACGTGGACAGGAGGACTCCCAGGTGGTCATTCGGCCCCGCGCGCGTTTCCCGCTGTGTGGCGGAACGGGCGCGCCGTCGGGCCTGGCCGTCATGGATTCGTCGTAAGCCTAACCTATGTCACATGGGGTTTAGGCCGTAGAACCGCATGACGCGGCCCCTTGTGACTTATTGCGCAACCCCGCGTCAGGTCGTGGGTCGCTCATGAGGCTCGGTCAGGGCGTGGTGTCGGTCTCGACGTAGGGCACGCGGCCGTTGCGCACGGCGCGGTAGTCGAGCAGAGCGGAGCCCACCGCCCCGAGCAGCAGCACGACGAACAGGACGACCCGGTCGTAGAAGTCGAACTGCGTGATGACCACCAGGACGACGATCAGCACCACCATCTTGGCGAGCCAGCTGCCCATCACGACGGCGCCCATCGTGGTGGCGCCCTTGCCGACGGTGTAGAGCATCGACCACACGGTGGTGGCGCAGAAGAACGCGGCCAGCGCCGCGCCGATCAGGGCACCCCAGAGGCCGGGCAGGCCCGCGACGAGGAGCCCGACCACGGAGCCCAGCACGGCGAGGCCGCCGACGAGGATCAGGCAGTCACGCAGAGCCGTACGCAGCACCGCCTGCTCGGCAGCGCCCCGCGGGGCGTTGGGGGCATCGGGCAGCTGCTCGGTCATTCGACGGTCTCCTTGGTCTTGACGTGCGCCTTGGCGGCGACACTCTCGGTCGCGCTCTGCGGTACGAGGGCGGGCTGCGCCGCGCCGACGGCGGCGGGCACCTTGGGGGTCTGCCCCGACAGGGCGACGTCGTCGTCCAGGAACCGGCCACGGTGGCGCAGCGGGCCCAGCGTGGCCAGCAGCGCGAGCACGACGAACACGGCGGTCCAGATCAGGACGATCTCCCAGTCCCACCGCACGAGCGCGGCGGCGCTGAAGGCGAACACGGCGGTCCACACGTACAGGATCACGACCGCGCGGCGGTGGGAGTGGCCGAGGGCCAGCATCCGGTGGTGCAGGTGCATGCGGTCCGGCGCCATGGGCGACTTGCCCGCGGCCAGCCGGCGGATCACGGCCAGACCCATGTCGAGCAGCGGCAGCATGAGCACCGCCACCGGCAGGAGCAGCGGGATGAACGCCGGCAGGGCCTGCGAGCCGCTCATCACGTCGGGCTGCACGTTGCCGGTCACGGTGATCGCTGCGCCGGCCATGACGAGGCCGATCAGCATGGACCCGGCGTCGCCCATGAAGATGCGCGCCGGGTGGAAGTTGTAGGGCAGGAAGCCCACGCAGACGCCCACGAGCACCGCCATCATCAGCGACGCCAGGGAGGAGTAGTCCTCCGCCGAGACCTGCTGGGTGAGCCCGTAGGTGTACAGGAAGAAGGCGGCGCCGCCGATGGCGACGATGCCGGCCGCGAGGCCGTCGAGGCCGTCCACGAAGTTCACGGCGTTCATGGCGACCACCACGGCCAGGACCGTGATGACCAGCGAGGTGCGCGACGACGTGATGGTCGTGCCGGCGATCGGCAGCGTGATGAGCTGCACGCCCTGCAGCGCCATGAACCCGGCGGCCAGCACCTGGCCCGCGAGCTTGGTGACCCAGTCGAGGTCCCACTTGTCGTCCGCCCAGCCGAGCCCGCACACGATCGCCGCGCCGCCGACGATGCCCCAGGCCTGGCGGTCGGAGAAGACGCCGGACAGGAAGGGCATCTGGGAGGCCAGCAGGACCGAGACGACGATGCCGATCAGCATCGCCAGCCCGCCGAGGCGCGGCGTCGGCACCAGGTGCACGTCACGCGCCCGGACCGCGGAGATCGCCGAGGTCTTCAGGGCCACCCACCGTGCGAAGGGCGTGGTCAGGAACGTGACCGCGGCGGCCACGAGCATCAGGAGCAGGTACACCCTCACTCGTCGTCCTCCGCGGCAGGGGCGGGGGGCTCGATCGGGTCGTCCTCGGGCGACGCAGCAGGGCCTTCGACGTCGGCGACCTTGCGCAGCTGCTCCAGCGTCACGGCGCCCTCGCGGACGATCCGCAGCACGGGGCCGGTCGCGTCCACGATCGTGGAGGCGACGCCGCCGGGGGCCTCGCCGCCGTCGAGGTAGACCGCGACGGACGCGCCGAGCTGGTCGCGCGCGTTCTCCACGTCCTGCGCGGCCGGGCTGCCCGACTTGTTCGCGCTGGACACGGCCAGCGGGCCGGTGCGCTTGAGCAGGGCGAGCGCCGCGGCGTGGTCCGGCATGCGCAGGGCGACGGTGCCGCCCGTGTCGCCGAGGTCCCACTGCAGCGACGGCTGCGCCTGCAGGATGACGGTGAAACCGCCGGGCCAGAAGGCCTCGACGAGCCGGCGGGCGTCGTCGGGCACGTCGGTCGCGAGACCGTCGAGGGTCGCGACGTCGCCGACCAGGACCGGCGGGGGCATCTGCCGGCCGCGGCCCTTGGCCGCGAGCAGGGCGGCCACCGCGACCTCGTCGAACGCATCGGCCGCGATGCCGTAGACGGTGTCGGTGGGCATGACCACCAGGGCTCCACGGGAGATCGCGTTCACCGCCTCGTCGATCGCGGGGCCCCAGGTCTGCGGGTCGGTGGCGTCGAGCACGGGCTGCACAGGCACACTCACGCGGACCAGTCTTTCACGCTTCGGGACCCTCCTGATGCCCGAGGCGGCGCGCGACCACCATGCGGGGCCGGCCGGTGAGGTCCTTGCGGGTCTCGGGCTCGCCGAACACGGGCCGCCCCTCGGCGTCGCGCGCGGCCGAGACCATGGCGCGGGCGGCCTCCGCCTGGACCTCGGCGTGCTCCATGACGTAGAGCCCGCCGGGGCGCAGCAGCCTGGCCGCCGCGTCCGTGATGCCGCGCGGCACCTCCAGCCCGTCCGGGCCCAGGCCGTAGAGCGCGACCGCCGGGTCGTGCTCGGCCACCTCCGGGTCCACGGGCACGGCGTCCGAGGGCACGTACGGCGGGTTCGAGACGACGACGTCGGCCGTCCCGTCGATCCCGTACAGCGCGGTGCGGGCGTCACCCTTGACCAGCCGGACGATGCGCTCGGGCGCCTCCTGCGGCTCCTGCGGCTCCGCGGCCAGGGCCGTGGCGGGGTCCAGGGCCGTGGCGGGGTCCAGGGTCGTGGCGGGGTCCAGCCCGGCCGCGACGGCGCTCAGGGCGTCGACGTTGCGCGCCGCCCAGGCGTGCGCGTCCTTGTCCAGCTCGACGGCGTGCACGCGCGCGCCGGGCACCTCGGTGGCCACGGCCAGCGCGATGGCGCCGGACCCGGTGCACAGGTCGACGACGACCGCGCCCGCGCCGCCGCGTTCGCCGACCACCTTGGCGGCCTCGTCGATCGCCACCTGCGCGACCTCCTCGGTCTCGGGCCGCGGCACGAACACCCCCGGCCCGACGGCCAGCTCCAGGTGCCGGAACGGCGCCACGCCCGTCAGATGCTGCAGGGGCTCGCGGGCGGCCCGCCGGGCGACCAGCGCCTCGAAGGCGCGCGCGACGTCGTCGGGCACCTCGCGGCCCAGCACGAGCAGCCGCCGCAGCTCCCCCCGGTCCACGCCGAACGCGTGCGCGAGCAGCGCCTCGGCGTCGGCCCGCGGCGACGGGACCCCGGCGGCCGCCAGCTCCCCCTCGGCCCACTTCACCAGCTGTGCGCTCACCGCGCTCCTCCGACCACGGCAAAAGCCTGCCCGACCCGGCCCGATGGCGCCAGGTCCGCCGTGATCGGGTGTGGCTCAGACACCGGAGGCCTCGGCCAGCCGGGCCGCCTCGTCGGCGTCGATCGCGGAGCGCACCACGGGACCCAGGTCGCCGTCCAGCACCTGGTCGAGGTTGTACGCCTTGTACCCCGTGCGGTGGTCGGCGATCCGGTTCTCCGGGAAGTTGTACGTGCGGATCCGCTCGGACCGGTCCACGGTGCGCACCTGCGAGCGGCGCAGCTCGGCGGACTCGGCGGCGGCGGCCTCCTGCTGCGCGGCGAGCAGGCGGGCCCGCAGCACGCGCATGGCCTG
This sequence comes from Promicromonospora sp. NPDC057488, assembly GCF_042802395.1. Taxonomy (NCBI): domain Bacteria; kingdom Bacillati; phylum Actinomycetota; class Actinomycetes; order Micrococcales; family Promicromonosporaceae; genus Promicromonospora; species Promicromonospora sp. NPDC057488. The sequence goes on along the minus strand of NZ_JBHVEG010000022.1, from coordinate 21,839 downwards.
CTCGCGGTTCTGCAGCTGCGACTTCTCGTTCTGCATCGAGACCACGATGCCCGTGGGCACGTGCGTGATGCGCACCGCGGAGTCCGTCGTGTTCACGGACTGCCCGCCCGGCCCGGAGGACCGGTAGACGTCGATGCGCAGGTCGTTCTGGTCGATCTCGAGCTCGCCCGGGTCGTCGACCTCGGGGAACACGAGCACGCCCGCCGCCGAGGTGTGGATGCGGCCCTGCGACTCGGTGACCGGCACCCGCTGCACGCGGTGCACGCCGCCCTCGTACTTGAGGCTGTGCCAGACGCCGTCCTCGGGGCCCTGCACGCTCTTCGCCTTGATGGCGACCTGCACGTCCTTGTAGCCGCCCAGGTCGGACGCCGTGGCCTCCAGGAGCTGCGTGGACCAGCCGCGCTGCTCGGCGTACCGCAGGTACATGCGCAGCAGGTCGCCCGCGAACAGCGCGGACTCCTCCCCGCCCTCGCCGGCCTTGATCTCGAGGATCACGTCCCGCCCGTCGTCGGGGTCGCGCGGCACCAGCACCCGGCGCAGCTTCTCCTCCGCGGTCGACTCGGCCTCCCGCAGCGCGGGCAGCTCCTCGGCGAACGAGGCGTCCTCGGCCGCGAGCTCGGCGGCGGCCTCGGCGTCGTCGTGTGCCTGCTCCCACGCCTTGTAGGCCCCGACGACCTGGTTGAGCTCCGCGTAGCGGCGGCCCAGCGTGCGGGCGCGACCGGGATCGGCGTGCACGGCGGGGTCCGCCAGCGCCGTCTCGATCTCGGCGTGCTCGCTGAGCAGCGGTCCGACGGCGGCGAACGACTCGGTCACGGTCTCTCCTCGGTACAGGGCAAACGGGTCTGGGCAAAGCAACAGCGCCGGTGGTCCGGCGCCCGACTGCCCCTGGAGAGGTTGTCGGACCGGACCACCGGCGCTGCGGAGTCGCTACTTGCCGGCGTCCTTCTTGCCGTAGCGCGCCTGGAACCGGGCCACGCGGCCACCGGTGTCCATGATCTTCTGCTTGCCCGTGTAGAACGGGTGGCAGGCGCTGCAGACGTCGGCGGAGATCTTGCCGGACGTCTCGGTGCTACGCGTCGTGAAGGTGTTGCCACAGGTGCAGGTGACCTGCGTGACGACGTACTCGGGGTGGATTCCAGCCCTCATGTTGCTCCTTGGTGAGATGCCACTGGGTCGCCCTGCAGAACCGCGGGACGTGAACCAGCCAGCCAGCCAATCATTGTGCCACTACCTCGCCCGGATGGGCGAGGCAGTGGGGTGTGACGTGGATCAGACGGTCTCGCCGACGTTCTCGTTCTCCGTCAGACCACCCGGCGTCGTCTTCTGCACGTGCAGCAGGAACTCGACGTTGGTCTTGGTCTTCTTGAGCTGACCCAGCAGCAGCTCGGCGGCCTGCGTCTGGTCGAGCGCGCCCATGACGCGGCGCAGTTTGTAGACGATCGCGAGCTCGTCCTTCGACATGAGGATCTCCTCGCGCCGGGTGCTCGAGCCGTTGACGTCGATCGCCGGGAAGATGCGCTTCTCGGCCAGGGACCGCGACAGGCGCAGCTCCATGTTGCCGGTGCCCTTGAACTCCTCGAAGATCACCTCGTCCATCTTCGAGCCGGTCTCGACCAGGGCCGTCGCGAGGATGGTCAGCGAGCCGCCGTCCTCGATGTTGCGGGCGGCGCCGAAGAACTTCTTGGGCGGGTAGAGCGCGGCGGCGTCCACACCACCGGACAGGATGCGGCCCGACGCCGGGGCGGCCAGGTTGTAGGCGCGCGACAGGCGGGTGATGCCGTCGAGCAGCACCACGACGTCCTGGCCCAGCTCCACGAGGCGCTTGGCCCGCTCGATGGCGAGCTCGGCGACCAGCGTGTGGTCCGAGGCGTGGCGGTCGAAGGTCGAGGAGATGACCTCGCCCTTCACCGACCGCTCGAAGTCGGTGACCTCTTCCGGGCGCTCGTCCACCAGGACGACCATGAGGTGGACCTCAGGGTTGTTCAGCGAGATCGCGTTGGCGATCTGCTGCATCATCAGCGTCTTGCCGGCCTTGGGCGGCGCGACGATGAGGCCGCGCTGGCCCTTGCCGATCGGCGCGACGATGTCGATGACGCGCGGCGTCAGCTTGGTCGCCTCGGGGTTCTCCAGGCGCAGGCGCTCCTGCGGGTACAGCGGCGTCAGCTTGGTGAACTCGGGGCGCTCGCGCGCCTCCTCCGGCGTCATGCCGTTCACGGAGTCCAGGCGCACCAGCGCGTTGAACTTGTTGACCTTGGCGTTGCGCCCGGTCGCCTGCTGCGGCAGCTCCTCGCCCTCGCGCGGCTGGCGGACGGCGCCGACGACGGCGTCACCGCGGCGCAGGCCGGCCTTCTTGACCTGGTTCAGCGACACGTACACGTCGTTGTTGCCCGGCAGGTAGCCCGAGGTCCGCACGAACGCGTAGTTGTCGAGGATGTCGAGGATGCCGGCGACGGGCAGCAGCACGTCGTCCTCGCGCACCTCGACGTTGTCGAGACCCGCGACGTCCGGACCCTGGCGGCCGCGGCCGCGCTTGCGGTCCCGGCCACGGTCGCGACCCCGGCGGCGGCGCGAGCCGCGCTCGTCGTCGAGGTCGGCGGCGGCCGCGCGGTCGGCGGCGGCGCGGTCGGCGTTCCGGTCCGCGGCACGCTCGGTGCCGCGCTCGGTGGTCCGCTCCGCCGTCCGGGTGCCGGCGCGGTCGGCGGTGCCGCCACGGGTGCTCCGGGCGGTGCCGGACTGGCCGTTGCGGCCCTTGTCCTCGGCGGACTTGTCGGCGGTGCCGTCGGCGGCACCCTGGCCGCGGCCGGAACGACGTCCGTTCTGCTCGCGCGGCGCCGCGACGGCGTCGGCGAGCTGGGCGAGACGTGCGGCCTTGTCGGCTTCCGTGCTGGCGTCGGCGCGCACGCTCGAGGTGGCGACCTCGGCGGCGGCGACCGGTGCCTCGCTACGGACAGGCTTGTCGGTGGCGGGCTGCTCCGGGGCGGAAGCGGCACGGGCCGGGCGCTTCGTCGCGCCGCCACCCGTCTTCTCGCGGATCGAGTCCACGAGGTCGCTCTTGCGCATCCTGGAGGTGCCCTTCACGCCCAGGTCTCCGGCGAGTGCCTGGAGCTCGGCGAGGCGCATGCTGCTCAGCGCGCCCGTACCGGCCGCACGGCCGGTGGCTGACTGAGCGTTATCGGTGGTGTCTGTCACGAAGGACCCTTCCCCCTCGAACTGCGGCTGATCGCCTGAGCGCGGGCCGCGGGATAGTGGGCGCCCGGCTCGATGTGGCCAGAACGCGGAAAACCTCGCATCAGTGGTACGACGAAGGGGCTGACGGGGGCGTTGTCTGCCTTCTCGCGAGATGCGGTGGGCCGTGGATCACGGCCTGCAACGGGCACGGCTGAGCGGCTTTGACTGTAGCTGGGTAGGCGGTAAGGAACCGATGTTGAATCCGTGTTCCCGCCACCATGGCTCAGGACGTGCGATCCCGAAGGTTCACTGCATACTACCACCCCGTACTGCTGGTGATCCTGGTCCGGCATGACTTGTGTTCGCCCCTGACGGACCGGACGATAGCGCACCCGTGTTACCGGTAATCCTCCTGGCCCGCGCGCCTGTCAGATCGATCCCCGGGCTCAGCCTGCGCCAGCCCGCGGTCTCGTCCACCAGGTCCGCCAGGACGGCGTCCCGCGCGGCCCGGTGGCCGGGCCCGGCGAGCACCAGGACGGTCGGCCCGGCACCCGAGACGGTGGCCGGGACACCCTCGTCCCGCAGCGCCCGGAGCAGCTCGGTGGAGGCGCCCAGGACGCCCGCGCGGTACTGCTGGTGCAACCGGTCCTCCGTGGCGTCGAACAGCAGCTCCGGACGCCGGGCCAGGGCCTCCACCAGGAGTGCCGCCCGGCCCGCCGTGAACGCGGCGTCGCCGTGCGACACCCGCGCCGGCAGGGCCGCACGCGCCCGCGCCGTCGCGAGCCGCACGTCGGGCACCAGCACCGTGGCCTCGATGGCCGGGTCGATGTCGAGCCCGACCGCGCGCGGCCCGGCGTCGGTGGTCCACGCGACCGTGGCGCCGCCCTGGATGGCGGGCGCCGCGTTGTCCGGGTGCCCCTCGAACTCGGTGGCCAGCCCCAGCACCGTGGCGGCGTCGATCGCGCGCGGGTCGGCCAGCAGGGCGCGGGCCGCGACGATCCCGGCCACGACGGCGGCCGACGACGAGCCGAGCCCCCGGCCGTGCGGGATCACGTTGTGGCACGTCATGTGGATGCCGGTCGGCACGGCGCCGGCCAGGTCCATCGTGCGCCGCAGCGCACGCACCACCAGGTGGTCCTCCCCGAGGGGAACCTCCCCGGCCCCCTCGCCCTCTACCTCCACGACCACGTCGGAGCTCGCCACCAGGCGCACCTCGACCTCGTCGTACAGGGCCAGCGCGAGGCCGAGCGAGTCGAAGCCGGGCCCGAGGTTAGCGCTGGTAGCGGGCACCCGGACCCGCACGTGGTCGGCGCCGAGCTGCATCAGAGTGAGAGCGCGTCGGCGATCGAGACGACGTCGGCGGAGACCCGCACGGGCTCCACCTCGCCGCCGTCCGGCGTACGCAGCGCCCAGCCCGGGTCCTTGAGCCCATGGCCGGTCACCGTGATGGTGATGCGCGCCCCCGCGGGCACCAGGCCGCGCTCGTGGCGGGCCAGCAGACCCGCGACGCCCGCCGCGGACGCCGGCTCGACGAACACGCCGACCTCGGCCGACAGGATGCGGTGCGCGGCGAGGATCTGCTCGTCCGTCACGGCCTCGATGACGCCGCCGGAGGTGTCCCTGGCCTGCTCGGCGAGCTCCCACGAGGCGGGGTTGCCGATGCGGATGGCGGTGGCGATCGTGTCCGGGTCGTCGACGGGGTGGCCCTTGACGATCGGCGCGGCACCGGCGGCCTGGAAGCCCCACATGGCCGGCGCGTGGCTCGCGACGCCGGACTCGGCGTACTCGGTGAAGCCCTTCCAGTACGCCGTGATGTTCCCGGCGTTGCCCACGGGCAGCAGGTGGATGTCCGGGGCGTCGCCCAGCGCGTCCACGATCTCGAACGCGGCGGTCTTCTGGCCCTCGATCCGGTCGGGGTTGACCGAGTTCACGAGCTCCACGGGGTGCGTGTCGGCGAGCTTGCGGGCCGCCACCAGGCAGTCGTCGAAGTTGCCGTCGACCTGCAGCAGGCGGGCGCCGTGCGCCACCGCCTGGCTCAGCTTGCCCATGGCGATCTTGCCGTCCGGCACCAGCACCGCGCAGAGCATGCCGGCGCGCGTCGCGTAGGCGGCGGCCGACGCCGACGTGTTGCCCGTCGACGCGCACACCACGGCCCGGGCGCCGCGGCCCGCCGCGGCGGAGATCGCGGCCGTCATGCCGCGGTCCTTGAACGAGCCGGTCGGGTTCATGCCCTCGACCTTGACGTAGACGTCGGCGCCCGTGCGCTCGGACAGCGCCGGGGCCGGCACCAGCGGCGTGCCGCCCTCGCCCAGCGTCACGATCTTCTGCTGGAGGTGGGCGGGCAGACGGTCCGCGTACTCGGTGATCACACCGCGCCACAGGCGCGAGATGGGCGGGACGCCGGAGCCGGCGGACGGGACGTTCGGTTCAGCGGGCAGCACGGGCACGGTTCAGCCTTCGACTCTCAGGACGGACGTGATCTCGCGGACCGGTTCGAGCGTGCGCACGGCCGCGATGGTGGCGGCCAGCGACGCCTCACGGGCGGCGTGGGTGGTCAGGAGCAGCTCGGCGGTGCCCTCGGAGGGCCCGGTCTGGCGCACGGTGTCGATCGAGACGCCGTGGTCGCCCACGACGCCCGCGACCTGCGCGAGGACACCGGGCAGGTCGGCCACCAGCAGGCGGACCTGGTAGCGCGTCACGGCGGCGTCCGCCGGGAGCAGCGGGCGCGCCGCGTACGTGGACTCCTGCGGGCCCTTGCCGCCGAGCACGCGGTGGCGCGCGGCCGAGACGACGTCGCCCAGCACCGCGGACGCCGTGGGCCGGCCGCCGGCGCCCTGGCCGTAGAACATGAGCGGTCCGGCGGCGTCGGCCTCGACGAAGATCGCGTTGAACGCGCCCTTCACGCCCGCCAGCGGGTGCTCCAGCGGCACGAGCGCGGGGTGCACGCGCACGGAGACGCCCTCGCCGGTCTGCTCCGCGATGGCCAGCAGCTTGACCGCGTGGCCGGTCCGGGCGGCCCACGCGACGTCGTCCGAGGTGACCCCGGTGATGCCCTCGCGCGCGACGTCGTCCGCCGAGACGCGGGTGTGGAAGGCGAGGCTGGCCAGGATCGCGGCCTTGGCCGCGGCGTCGTAGCCCTCGACGTCGGCCGTGGGGTCCGCCTCGGCGTAGCCGAGCTCCTGCGCCTGCTTGACCGCCTGGTCGAGGTCGAGCCCGCTGGTGGCCATCTGGTCGAGCACGTAGTTGGTGGTGCCGTTGACGATGCCCAGGACGCGGCGTACGTGGTCGCCCGCCAGGGACTCGCGCACGGGACGCACGATGGGGATGGCGCCCGCGACGGCGGCCTCGTAGTAGATGTCGACGCCGGCGGAGTCGGCCGCCTTGTAGAGCGTGGGACCGTCGGCGGCCAGGAGCGCCTTGTTGGCGGTGACCACGGCGGCCCCGCCCTCGATGGCGCGCAGCAGCAGGGCGCGGGCCGGCTCGGTGCCGCCCATCACCTCGACGACGATGTCCGCGGCGTCCACGAGGGACTCCGCGTCCTCCGTGAGCAGCTCACGCGGGACGGCGGCGTCGCGGGGACGGCTCGCGTCGCGGACGGCGATGCCGGCGAGCTCGAGCGGCGCGCCCGCGCGGGCGGCGAGATCGGTGCCCTGCTCCAGCAGCATCCGGGCCACCTCGGTGCCCACGACGCCACAGCCCAGCAGTGCGACACGCAGCCCGCGGGCGGGCTCGGGGACAGGCACAGCGATCCTGCTTTCGTCTTCGGGGGACGTCCGCTCCCGGTGCGGTTCCGCACGGGTCGGGACGATGCGACCAGGGTAACCGGAGCGTCCGGCATGCGGGCGCTGTGTCTCACGGGAGCCGTCGTCCTGCCGAGATAGAACCCTGGCGAAGTAGAACCCTGGCGAGATAGAACCGCAGCGAGACAGAACGCCGGCTGGCGTTCTGTCTCGCTGCAGTTCTACTTCGCTGCAGTTCTACTTCGCTGCAGTTCTACCTCGGAGGGGGGAGGTCAGGCCTCGTTGACCCCGTGGCAGACCTTGTACTTCTTGCCCGAGCCGCACGGGCACTGCGCGTTGCGCGGCGTGCCGGGGAACGTCCGGCCGTCGCTCGTGGCGGCCGTGGCCTCGCCGTGCAGCGACGCCCGGCGGCGGGCGCCGTCCGACGACTGCATGAACGCCGAGCCCGAGCCGTCCTCGCTCGGCGCCGAGTACGTCAGCGGCTGCTGCTGGGCCGGGGCGTCCAGGCCCTTCGCGAGCAGGATCGGCTCCGTGGCCGCGCCCGCCGCACGGCGCTGGCGCGGGGGCGGCGGCTGCTGCCCCTGCTGCGGGACGGCGGCGGGGGCGACCACCGGGATCTGCGTGGTCGGCGGGGCGTCCGGCTGGCCCGTGCCCAGGCGGCCGCGGGGCGGCACCGGCGCGGCCGCGGGCAGCTCGGGACCGCCGTCCGTGGCCTGCTCGGCGTCGGGCTGCTGGACCGTGACCTCGAGGTTGAACAGGAACCCGACCGACTCCTCCTTGATGGCGTCGGTCATCGCCTGGAAGAGCTGGAAGCCCTCGCGCTGGTACTCGACCAGCGGGTCGCGCTGCGCCATGGCGCGCAGCCCGATGCCCTCCTTGAGGTAGTCCATCTCGTAGAGGTGCTCGCGCCACTTGCGGTCCAGCACGGAGAGCACCACGCGGCGCTCGAGCTGCCGCATGGCAGGCGGCGAGAGCTCGTCCTCGCGGGCCTGGTAGGCCACCCGCGCGTCGGACAGGATCTCCTCCAGCAGCATGTCGCTGGTGACGCGGTCCATGCCGTCCGCCTCGTCGGCGATCTCCTCCGGCGTCAGCGACACCGGGTAGACGGCCTTCAGGGCCGTCCACAGGGCGTCCAGGTCCCACTGCTCGGGGCTGCCCTCGGCGGTCGCGTTGGTCACGTACTCCGTGATCGTGTCCGTGAGGAAGTGCTGCACCTGCTCGCGCATGTCCTCGCCCTCGAGCACGCGCAGGCGCTCGGCGTAGATGACCGTGCGCTGGCGGGACAGGACGTCGTCGTACTTGAGGACGTTCTTGCGGATCTCGAAGTTGCGCGCCTCGACCTGACCCTGCGCGGACATGATGCCGCGCGTGACCATCTTGGACTCGAGCGGCATGTCGTCCGGGAAGCCGGCGCGGTTCATCATCGACTCGGCGAGGCCGGAGTTGAACAGGCGCATCAGGTCGTCCTGCATCGACAGGTAGAACCGGGACTCCCCCGGGTCGCCCTGCCGGCCGGAGCGGCCGCGGAGCTGGTTGTCGATGCGGCGCGACTCGTGGCGCTCGGTGCCCAGCACGTACAGGCCGCCGGCGGCCTTCACCTCGTCGTGCTCGGTGGCGACGCGGGCCTTGGCCTTCTCCAGCGCCTCGGGCCAGGCTGCCTCGTACTCCTCCGGCGTCTCGACGGGGTCGAGGCCGCGCTCGGCGAGCTCGCCCACGGCGAGGTGCTCGGCGTTGCCGCCGAGCATGATGTCGGTACCGCGGCCGGCCATGTTGGTGGCGACCGTGACGGCGCCCTTGCGGCCCGCCATGGCCACGACGGAGGCCTCGCGCTCGTGCTCCTTGGCGTTGAGCACGTTGTGCGGCACGCCGGCCTTCTTCAGCTTGGCGCTGAGCAGCTCGGACTTCTCGACGCTGGTGGTACCCACCAGGACCGGCTGCCCGTAGGCGTGCCGCTCCACGATGTCCGCGACCACCGCGTTGAACTTGCCGTCCTCGTTCTTGTAGACGAGGTCGGGCTGGTCCAGGCGCTGCGGCGAGTTGTTCGTGGGGATCGGGACGACGCCGAGCTTGTAGGTGCCCTGGAACTCGGCGGCCTCGGTCTCGGCCGTACCGGTCATGCCCGAGAGCTTGCCGTACAGGCGGAAGTAGTTCTGGAGGGTGATCGTGGCGAGCGTCTGGTTCTCCGCCTTGATCTCCACGCCCTCCTTGGCCTCGATGGCCTGGTGCATGCCCTCGTTGTAGCGACGGCCGGCGAGGATACGGCCGGTGTGCTCGTCGACGATCATGACCTCGCCGTTCAGCACGACGTAGTCCTTGTCGCGCTTGAACAGCTCCTTGGCCTTGATGGCGTTGTTCAGGAAGCCGATCAGCGGCGTGTTCAGCGACTCGTACAGGTTGTCGATGCCGAGGTAGTCCTCGATCTTCGCGATACCCGGCTCCAGCACGCCGACCGTGCGCTTCTTCTCGTCCACCTCGTAGTCCACCGTCGGGACCAGGCGGAGCACGACCTTCGAGAACTCCGTGTACCAGCGGTTCGCGTCGCCGGCCGCGGGGCCGGAGATGATCAGCGGGGTACGGGCCTCGTCGATGAGGATGGAGTCCACCTCGTCGACGATGGCGAAGTTGTGCCCGCGCTGCACCAGGTCGTCCGTGGACCAGGCCATGTTGTCACGCAGGTAGTCGAAGCCGAACTCGTTGTTCGTCCCGTAGGTGATGTCGGCGGCGTACATCTCGCGACGCTGCGCCGGCGTCTGGCCCGACAGGATGACGCCCGTGGTCAGGCCCATGAACCGGAACACGCGGCCCATCAGCTCACCCTGGTACTTGGCCAGGTAGTCGTTCGTGGTGATGACGTGCACGCCGTCGCCCGACAGGGCGTTGAGGTACGCGGCGGTCGTGGCCACCAGCGTCTTGCCCTCACCGGTGCGCATCTCGGCGATGTTGCCGAGGTGCAGCGCCGCACCACCCATGATCTGCACGTCGAAGTGCCGCTGGCCGAGCGTGCGACGGGCGGCCTCGCGGATCGCCGCGAACGCCTCCGGCATCAGCTCGTCCAGGGTCGCACCGTGCTCGAGACGCTCCCGGAACCGGGCCGTCTCCTCCCGGAGCTCGGTGTCGCTGAGCTCGACGAAGCTGGGCTCCAAGCGATTGACCTGCTCAGCCACATTGTGCAGCTTCTTCAGGACACGTCCTTCGCCGATGCGAAGGACCTTGTCGAGGATGGACACGCGGGTTCTCCCAGGTCGTCGTCGAGTTTTTCGCCGTCGCCCATCGTAGGCCGTAAACCTGAGCGGGTGGCCCGAAGCCGACGGCGGACCGACAGGGTTCGCTCTCGGGGTAACGATCACGGGAAGCATGCGGTTCCTGAGGCAGTCTTGGTCTCTCCCTGACGAACCGGAGACCGACACCGGATAGGGTGGTCACATCGCCCACCCGCCCGCGCTCGCGCGGCATGCCGTCCAGTGCTCGACCCGGGTCCCGCGCCCGGCACCCCTGGCACGACGTCCTGTCCACGAGCCCTGACAGGACGGAACGGACGTGCTTCCGGTACTCCTCGCCCACGGCGTCCTGGCCCTTGCCGCGCCCGCACTCTTTGCCCGCCTCGGACGACGCGCCTTCTGGGTGCTGGCCCTCGGTCCCGCCGGGGCCGCTGCGTATGCCCTGTCCCAGACGTCGGCGGTCTTCGCCGGCCGCACGCCCACGGAACGCGTGGAGTGGATCCCCGCGCTCGGCCTCGCCGTCGACCTGCGGCTCGACTCCCTGTCCTGGCTGATGCTGCTGGTGGTCGGGGCGGTCGGCGCCCTCGTGCTGCTGTACTGCAGCGCCTACTTCGCCCGCGACGCGCGCGGCCTGGGCCGGTTCGGCGGGTTCCTCGTGGCCTTCGCCGGCTCGATGGCGGGCCTCGTCACCGCCGACGACATGCTGCTGCTGTTCGTGTTCTGGGAGCTCACCACGGTGTTCTCCTACCTCCTGATCGGGCACTACGCGGACCGCACGTCGTCGCGCCGGGCGGCCATGCAGGCGCTCGTGGTGACCACCGCGGGCGGCCTCGCGATGCTGGTCGGCGTGGTCGTGCTCGGGGTCACCGCCGGTACCTGGAGCATGTCGGCCGTCATCGCCGACCCGCCGGCCGGGCCCGCGGTGACCGTCGCCGTGGTCTGCCTGCTGGCCGGGGCGGCCACCAAGTCCGCCCTGGTGCCCACGCACTTCTGGCTGCCCGCCGCGATGGCCGCGCCCACGCCCGTGTCCGCCTACCTGCACGCGGCCGCCATGGTGAAGGCCGGCATCTACCTGGTGGCCCGGTTCGCGCCCGCGTTCTCGGACCTGACGGCGTGGCGCGTCGTCGTGCTCGTGCTCGGCGGCACCACGCTGCTGCTCGGCGGGTACCGGGCGCTCAAGCAGCACGACCTCAAGCTGGTCCTCGCGTTCGGCACGGTCTCCCAGCTCGGGCTCCTCACGCTGCTGCTCGGCTACGGCACGCGGGCCACCGCGCTGGCGGGCCTGGCCCTGCTCGGCGCGCACGCCATGTTCAAGGCGTCGCTGTTCCTCGTGGTCGGCGTGGTCGACGCCGCGACCGGCACGCGTGACCTGCGCAAGCTCGCCGGCGTCGGACGTCGCCTGCCCGTCACGGCCCTGGCCGCGACCCTGGCGACGGCCTCGATGATCGGCCTGCCACCGTTCGCCGGCTACGTCGCCAAGGAGGCGGCGCTGGTGGCCTGGGAGCACGACGGCGACGTGCTCGGCCGCGTGATGACCGTCGTGGTCGCCGTGGGCTCGGCCCTCACCGTCGCGTACGGGCTGCGCTTCCTGTGGGGCGCGTTCAAGCCCCGCCTGCCGGCCACGGCCGAGCTCCCAGAGCAGGAGGCCGCGCCCGGCACCGTGCACCCGCAGCCGTTCTGGATGGTCGCGCCGCCGCTGGTCCTGGGCGTCCTCGGCCTGGTCGTGGCCCTCGTGCCGCAGGTCGGCCAGGAGCTGCTGGCCCCGTACGCGAACACCTACCCCGCCGGCGAGCCCGGCCACCTGGCGCTCTGGGAGGGGTTCACGCCCGCCCTCGCGATCACCGTCGCCGTGTTCCTGGCCGGCGGCCTCGCGTTCTGGCAGCGCGCGCGGATCGAGCGGCTGCAGGACTCGTTGTGGTCCCCCGACGGCGCCGACGTGCTCTACCGCCGCTTCATGCGCAAGCTCGACCGCCTGGCCAGCGACGTCACGGCCGGCACGCAGCGCGGTTCCCTGCCCTTCTACCTGGGCGTCATCCTCGTGACGCTCGCCGTGGGCCCCGGGCTCGCGCTCGCCCTCGGCCTGGTCGGCGAGCCGGGCGGCCTGCCCGTCGCGGCCGACGCCGTGGGGCGCGACGGCGTGCTGCACCTCGGCCCGTTCGCGCTGGTGCCCTGGGACCGGCCCGCCCAGCTGGTCATCGTCGCCGTGGTCGTGCTGGCCGCGATCCTGACGGCGCGGGCCCGGCGGCGGCTCAAGGCCGTGATCCTGGCGGGCGTGGCCGGCTACGGCAACGCGGCCCTGTTCCTGCTGCACGGCGCCCCGGACCTGGCGCTGACCCAGGTGCTGTGCGAGACGCTGACCCTGGTGGTCATGGTGCTGGTGCTGCGCCGCCTGCCCCCGTACTTCTCGGACCGGCCGCTCGCGGCGAGCCGCTGGGTGCGCCTGGCGATCGGCGTCGTGACCGGGCTGGTCGTCATGACGTTCGTGGCCGCCGCTCCCCTGGTCCGCGTGCACACCCCGGTGTCGGTGGACTTCCCGGTCGAGGCCGAGACCTTCGGCGGCGGGCGCAACATCGTCAACGTCACGCTCGTCGACATCCGCGCCTGGGACACCGTGGGCGAGATCTCCGTGCTGCTGGTGGCCGCCACCGGCGTCGCCTCGCTCGTCTTCCTGCGGCAGCGCAGCGGCGACGTCCTGCGGCTGGACCGGGCGGCGAACGCCCAGGCCGTCACCTCCGGCGACCGCGCCGGCAACCAGCCGGCCCGGCGCGGCAAGTGGCTGCTGGCCGGGCCCACGCTCGACCCCGGGCAGCGCTCCATGCTGTTCGAGGTGCTGACCCGCGTGATCTTCCACCCCATGATCCTGTTCGCCCTGTTCCTGCTGTTCAGCGGGCACAACGCGCCCGGCGGCGGGTTCGCGGCGGGCCTCGTGGCCGGCCTGGCCCTCACCGTCAGATACCTGGCCGGCGGCCGGTTCGAGCTGGGCGAGGCCGCGCCGGTGCACCCCGGCCTCGTGCTCGGCACCGGCCTGTTCCTGTCGGCGGGCGTGGGGCTCGTGGCGCTGCTCGCCGGTCAGGAGGTGCTGGAGAGCACCATCCTCGACCTGCACATTCCGGTGCTGGGCGACGTCCACCTCGTCACCAGCCTCTTCTTCGACATCGGAGTGTTCCTCGTGGTCATCGGCCTGGTCATCGACATCCTGCGGAGCTTCGGCGCGGAGCTGGACCGGCAGGCGGAACCCTTCGCCTGGTCGATCGGCGAGCGCCGGCGGGTCGAGGTCCGTACCGGGGGTGACCACGCATGATCGTGCTCGACACCGTGCCCTCGGGCGCCCTGCTCCTGACGGTCGGCGTGCTGTTCGCCGCCGGGGTCTACCTGCTGCTGGAGCGGTCCCTGACCCGCGTGCTGCTCGGCTTCGTGCTGATGGGCAACGGGGCCAACCTCGCGATCCTCGTGGCCGGCGGCCGTGCGGGCGCGCCGCCCATCACCGGCGCCACCGCCGAGCCGATGAGCGACCCGCTGGCCCAGGCCATGGTGCTGACGTCGATCGTCATCACGCTCGCGCTGGTCGCGTTCGTGCTGGCCTTGGCCTACCGGTCCTGGCAGCTGCACGGGCACGACGAGGTGCAGGACGACCTGGAGGACACCCGCATCGCCCGGCTCGCCGACGCGGACGCGCCGTCGTACGCCGACAGCGACGCCGAGGAGTCCGGGTCCACGCTCGACGAGGAGGCCGTCGCCGTGCGGGACGAGGTCGCCCTGCCGGACCGCGAGACGCCGTCCGGCACCGCTCGCGGAGGGGAGGACGCATGACCCCGTGGAGCGTGGAGACCCTCGTCCCCCTGCCCGTGCTGGTGCCGCTGTTCGCCGCGGGCCTGGCCCTGGCGCTGCACCGGTACGAGCGAGCGCAGCGGATCATCTCCGTGGTCGCCCTGTCCGTGGTGGTGGCCGCCGCCGCGGGCCTCGTGGTCGCGGCCCAGGGCGGGCCGGTCGTCATCGACGTCGGCGGGTGGGCGGCGCCGGTCGGCGTCAACCTCGTGGCCGACCCGCTGGCCGCCCTGATGCTGCTGGTCAGCAGCGTGGTACTGCTCTGCGTCCTGCTCTACTCGATGGCGCAGGGCATCGCCGACGGCAACGACCGCACGGCGCCCGCCACCAAGGACACGAAGATCCTGCAGGAAGCCATCCGGGGGCAGGACGCGGACGCCGACGAGGACACCCGCCGCGACGTGCTGCCCGTGGCGATCTTCCATCCGACGTTCCTGATCCTCGCGGCGGGCGTGGCGGACGCGTTCCTGGCCGGCGACCTGTTCAACCTGTACGTCGGCTTCGAGATCCTGCTCGCCGCGTCGTACGTGCTGCTCACGCTGGGCGGCACCGTGGAGCGCATCCGCGCGGGCAGCGTGTACGTGGTGGTCGCGCTGCTCAGCTCGATCGTGTTCCTCGTCGCCGTCGGCCTGGTCTACGCCGCCACGGGCACGGTGAACATGGCGCAGCTCGCCGAGCGCCTGCCCGACATCGACCCCGGCGTGCGGCTCGGCATCCAGGGGCTGCTGCTGCTCGCGTTCGGGATCAAGGCGGCCATCTTCCCGCTGTCCGCGTGGCTCCCCGACTCCTACCCGACGGCGCCGGCCCCGGTCACCGCGGTGTTCGCGGGCCTGCTCACCAAGGTGGGCGTGTACGCGATCCTGCGCACCCAGACGCTCCTGTTCCCGCGGAACGAGGCCCTGGAGAACGTGCTGCTCGTGCTGGCGCTGGCCACCATGATCGTCGGCATCCTGGGCGCGGTCGCGCAGGACGACGTGAAACGTCTGCTGTCGTTCACGCTGGTCAGCCACATCGGCTACATGATCTTCGGCGTCGCGCTCGCCACCCAGGCGAGCACCGCCGCGGCCATCTTCTACGTGGTGCACCACATCACGGTGCAGACCGCGCTGTTCCTGGTGGTGGGGCTGATCGAACGCCGCACCGGCACCACGTCGCTGGACCGCCTGGGCGGCCTGGCGACCATGGCGCCCGGCCTGGCCGTCCTGTTCTTCGTGCCCGCGATGAACCTCGCGGGCATCCCGCCGCTGTCCGGGTTCCTGGGCAAGGTGGGCCTGCTGGAGGCCGGTGTGGTGGACGGCTCCGGGCTGGCCTGGGTGCTCGTGGTCGGCTCCGTGGTCACCTCGCTGCTCACGCTCTACGCCGTGGTCCGGGCCTGGAACAAGGCGTTCTGGCAGCCCTGCCCGGAGAAGCTGCCCGAGCCGACGCCCCTGCCCTGGGGCATGGTCGGCCCGACGGCGGCCCTGGTCGCCGTCAGCGTCGGGCTCACCGTGGTGGCCGGCCCGCTGTACGCCTACGCGGACCGGGCGGCCGAGTCCGTCATGGACGGGCGCACCTACATCGAGGCCGTGTTCCCCGACGGCGCGCCACGCGGCACCGGCGAGTCGAACAAGGCCACCGACCACACCGAGGAGGTGGAGCCGTGAAGCAGCCCGACCCTGCCCAGGGACCGGGGCGCCGACGTGCGCGCCGGCTCGTGACGCTCTGGCCCACGATGGTGGTGGGCGCCCTGATCTGGGTGCTCCTGTGGGGCGACCTGTCGTGGGCGAACGTCATCTCGGGGGCCGTGCTCGGCGCCCTCGTGGCGCTGGCGTTCCCGCTGCCGCCGATCGGCACGGCCACGACCGTCCGGATCGGGCCGCTGCTGCACCTGCTCGGCCGGTTCGTGGGCGACCTCGTGCTCGCGTCGTTCCAGGTGGCATGGACCGCGGTGGTGCCCGGCCGGGCGGCCCGCGGCGGCCCGACGCCGCACGGCGCGCTGGTCTCGGTGCCGCTGCGCACCGACTCGGACCTGTTCATCGCCACGACGGCCGGCCTGTCCTCGCTGGTGCCCGGGACGCTCGTGATCGACCTCGACCGGCCGACCAGGACCCTGCGGCTGCACGTGCTGGACATCGCGGCGTCGGGCGGCCCCGAGGCCGTCCGGGACGCCACGCTGGACCTGGAGGCCCGGCTGCTGCGCGCGTTCGCGCCGAGCGCCGAGCTGGCCCGCGTGGGGCTCGCTCCCTACACCCTGGACAAGGAGGAACGCCGATGATGCTCATCATCGGAGTGGTCGCGACCACCCTGCTCGCCGTGGGCGCGCTGCTCGCGGTGGTCCGGATCGAACGCGGCCCCACCATGCTGGACCGGACGGTGGCGTTCGACGTGCTCACCACGGCCCTCGTGGGCGCCATCGCGGTCGAGGCCGCGATCTCGCGCCGCACCGAGTCCGTGCCGATCCTCGTGGTGCTCTCGCTGGTCGGGTTCATCGGGTCGGTGACGATCGCGCGGTTCGCCGCTGTCGAGCCGCCCAAGAACGGCACGGCCGCGCAGCGGTCCGGGCCGCGGCCGGGTGCGGGCGCCGCAGGCGGCGCCGGTCCCGCCGCTCCCGGGTCCGTCGGGTTCGCCGGTCCGAACGCCGGTTCGTCGGGCTCCGGGGTCGGGCCCGGCCCGGACGCCGCCGGCCGGAAGGAGGAGTCATGACCCTCGTGACCGACATCGCCGCAGCCGTCTGCCTGCTGCTCGGCGCGTTCTTCTCGTTCTCCGCCGGAGTGGGCGTGGTGCGGTTCGACAACCTGCTCTCGCGGATGCACGTCGTGGCCAAGCCCCAGGTGCTGGGCCTGCTGCTCCTGCTGGCCGGCGTCGCGCTGCGGCTGCAGGACCGGGGGTCGGCGACGATGCTCCTGCTGGTGGCGATCTTCCAGCTCATGACGTCGCCCGTGGCTGCCTACATGGTGGGCCGGTCCGGACTGCGCACGCGCTGCGTGGACCCGGCCGTCCTGGAGATCGAGGAGGACGAGTTCCCGGCGCGCGAGGCGTCCGGCCGCTGAGCCCCTGGGCTCAGGCCGCGCCGCCGCTGCTGGCGGCGGGCTCGGAGTCGGACACCGCGGCGGCCCGCCGCTCCGCCTGCGCGTCGCGCAGCTCCTCGGCGGCGTCGTACCCGAGGGCCGCCTCGGCCGCCTCGTCGGCGAGGGCCAGGCCGGCCGTGCCGTACAGGTGGAACACCGCGTCGGCGCCGTGCCGCTCGAGCTCGGCCACGTCGTCGTCGTACCGGGCGACGGCGGCGACCGTGCCCTCGAAGCCGCTCGCCCGCAGCTGGGACAGCGCGATGAGGTTGGCCGCGTGGAAGGGCATGGCGAGGATGGCGAGGCGGACGGCGCCCGCGCTCCGCACCCGGCCCCAGAACTCGATGTCCGTCGCGTCGGCCTGCACCACGGTGAAGCCCTCGGTGCGCAGGGCGGCGACGCGGGTCGGGTCGTGCTCGACGCCCACGACGTCCATGCCGTAGTCGTCGCGCAGCTGCCGCACGGCGCCGCGGCCGACCCGGCCCATGCCGAGCACGAGCGCCTCGGCCCCGGACACGTCGATGAGCCGCTCCTCGCGGTGCAGCCACTCGTTGGGCTTGGACGGGAAGCGCTTGGCCAGCGACATCGCGAACTCGTTGCCGCGCGTGTTGATCGCGGAGGACAGCACGAAGCTGGCGGCGACGGCGACGGCGAGCACCACGAGCCACTCGTCGTCCAGCAGGCCGGTCTGCGAGCCGACGGCGACCACGATCAGACCGAACTCGGAGTAGTTGGCCAGCACCAGCCCGGACAGGATCGCGGTGCGTTTGCGCAGCCGCATCAGGCGCAGCAGCACGGCCGTGACGATGGCCTGCAGCGGCAGCATCAGCAGCAGGAGCAGCCCGATGATCGCGGCCTGCCAGCTCAGCTCGCCGGAGAAGCCGATCGACACGAAGAAGCCGACCAGCAGCAGCTCCTTGACGGTGAACAGGTTGCGGGACAGCTCGGTGGCGGCGGGGTGGCCGGCCAGCAGCATGCCCATCACGAGCGCGCCGAGGTCGCCCTTCAGCCCGACGGCGTCGAACAGCGCGTAGCCCGGGCCGAGCGCGACGGCCACGCCGAACAGGGCCTGGAGCTCGCCGTGACCCACCTTCGACCAGACCTTGCGCAGCAGCCAGGCGCCCGGGACCAGCAGCACGAGGGCGAACGCCCAGGGGCTCGGCGGGTGGTCCGAGGAGACGGACAGGAAGACGACGGCGATGAGGTCCTGCATGACGAGCACGCCGATGGCGATCCGGCCGTAGAGGGCGGACTGGTCGGACCGGCCGTCGAGCACCTTGACCACGAACACCGTGGAGGAGAACGACAGGGCGAGCCCGAGCAGCGCGAGCACGCCGAGGCCCTCGCCCGCGAGCATCGAGAACCCGACCACGCCGAGCAGGCCGAGGAACCCGACCGCGATGGCGACGCTGACCAGCAGGTGCGCGACGGTCGTGAACCAGACGTCCCGGCGCAGCAGGGTCTTGACGTCCAGCTTGAGGCCGATGCCGAACAGCAGCAGCGTCACGCCGAGATCGGCGATGGTCTCCAGGTAGGGCGGCTCGGCGATGCCGGCCGCATGGAGCGCGAACCCGGCCACCAGGAAGCCGACCAGGGGCGGCAGCCGGAGCAGCACCGCCCCGAGCCCGGCCGCGACCGTAGCTACCAGAAAGATCGCTGCCGTCGCCATGGACAGAGTTTAGTTGTCGCGTGTTTCAGGAAACCGCCGCCGCGGCCCGCAGCGCGGGTGAAAGCGTGCCCTTGGCCTCGACCGCCACGCCCTCCAGGCCGAGCCACCGGGCCATGGTGTGCAGCTCGTGCGCCAGGCGGGCGGGCGTGCCGTCCGTCAGGGTCGGTTCCGCGTGCGCGGACTGCACGCGCAGCACGCCCGCGGCACGGTCGGCCTTGAGGTCCACCCGGGCCGTGAGCTGGGAGTCCTCGAGGAACGGCAGCACGTAGTAGCCGTCGGTGCGCTGGGCGGCCGGGGTGTAGATGCCGATCCGGTAGCGCATCCCGAACAGCCGCTCCAGCCGCGTGCGCTCCCACACCAGCGGGTCGAACGGGGCCAGCAGGGCCTGCCCCGCCGCGCGCCGCGGGCGGGCCGCGTCGCGGTGCAGGAACCACTTCTCGGCGCCCCCGGCCACGCGCGCGGGCAGCAGCACGCCCTCCTCGGCCAGCTCGGCCAGGGCCCGGTCCGCGACCGGCCCCTTGAGCCGGTAGTAGTCCTTGACGCTGCGCGCGTCGCCGATCCCCTGCGCCCGCGCGCCGAGCTCCAGCAGGGACTTCTTGGCCTCGAACTCCGGCACCTCGACCAGGGCCGACGGCGGCAGCACCCGCTCCGGCAGGTCGTAGAGCCGCTCGAACTGCGAGTTGCGCCCGGCGGAGACCACCTCGCCGGTGAAGAACAGGTGCTCCACGACGCGCTTCTCGGTGCTCCAGTCCCACCAGGTGCCCCGCTTGCGCCGCACCGAGCGGCCCTCGGACACGAACCGGTCGTGGATCTGGGAGGCGGACAGCGGGCCCTCGGCCGCCACGAGGTCGTGCACCTCGCGGACCTGCGGCGCGTCGGGCAGGCGGACGCCGTCCAGCTCCTTCCAGTCGTACTCCGTGGCGAACCACTGCCGCCGGAACGCCAGCAGCGGCCACGCGTGCGGCGGCACGTAGGCCGCGACGTGCGCCCAGCTCTCCACCAGACGCCGGTCCGTGGCCGCGGCCCGGCCCGACCGCCGGGCGTGCCGGCCCGACGCCGTGGCCCGGTCCAGCAGGTCGGTGTCGTACGGGCCGAGCCGCGCGAACAGCGGCAGCTGGTGCGCCCGGGCGAGCACGTTCACCGAGTCGATCTGGAACAGGCCGAGGCGGTCGATCACGCCCTGGACGTGCCGCATGGTGCGCGGCCCGTCGGTACGCGGGCGGTGCAGGCCCTGGGCTGCGATGGCCACACGGCGTGCCTGGTCGAGGGACAGCGAGATCGGTTGCACGGACCCATCCTGCCCCGCACCACTGACACTCCCCCGAGCCCCCGCGTGTCAGACGTACAGGTCACTCGAGGGACCTGTACGTCTGACACGGGCGGTGGGCTGTGGGCGGTGGGCTGTGGACAACCAGCGGCGAGGCGCGGCGGCGGGCAGGGTGGGCGGATGCGCCCCGTCCGCGAGCTCGCTCGTCTGCTGCTCCCCGTCGCCTGCCCGTGCGGCGAGCTCGACGTGCCGTGGTGCGCCCGCTGCGCGGCCCTCCTGGCCGGCCCGTTCGTCCGGGTCGAGCAGGGCGCGCCGCGCCTGGACCGGCTCGACGGCGTGCCGCCGGTGCCGGTGTGGGCGCTGACGCCGTACGCCGGCCCGGTGCGCGACGTCGTCGTGCACTGGAAGGACCGCGGGCGCACCGACCTCGACCGGCTGCTCGCACCAGCGCTGCGGCGGGCCGTCGCCCGCCTCGCCCCGGCGCTCCCCCCTGCCCGGCCCGTCGTCGTCGTGCCCGTGCCCTCCACGTCGGCCGCCCGCCGGGCCCGCGGCCGCGCGCCCGTGGCCGTCCTCGCTCGCGCCGTGGCGGGCGGCCTGCGGGACGGCGGGGTGCCCGCGTGGGTGGTGCCGGCCCTCGTCCGCACCGGTCGCGGACGGGACCAGGTGGGTCTCGGCGCCCGCGCCCGCGGGCGCAACCTGACCGGTTCCGTCCGCATGACGAGACGTGGGGTGCGGGCCCTGGGACAAAGATCCATGTGCATTCTTGTGGACGACGTCCTGACGACCGGCGCGACGCTCGCCGCCGTCGAACGGGCCCTCGAACACCGCGGTCACGACGTCCTGGGGGCAACCGTGCTGGCAGCGACGCCGGCCCCCGGGACGCGCGGCGCGGATCGCCCGGCAGGTGCCCATCGGGTGAAAGCGACGTATCGATCCGAACCTCAAAGTGTGACAGATCTGTGTCGTCCTGTTCACCGTTAGTTGGGACTGTCGTTACTCAGGCGACGGAGTTAGCCTGAACGTCCCACGCAGGATCCGAGGCCCGACGAAGTCGTCGGCCGTACGCGACGGGAGGTGGTTCGTGCCCGGCACCAGCAGGGGGTGCCAGACCCAGTAGAGACGGGTGCGCGCCGCCGGCAAGGGACGGCGTGGCCCAGAGTTCCCGGAGCGGAGATACGCACATGGAAATTGTCGTTGTCGGCAGGCACACGGACGTGGCAGACCGTTTTCGCCAGCACGTGGAGGACAAGCTCGCCAAGGTAGAGCTCCTGTCCCCGTACGTACGCCGGGTGGATGTGGAGGTCACGCACGAGAACAACCCGCGGCTCTCCGAGAACCGCGAGCGCGTCGAGCTCACGCTGCGCGCGAAGGGCCCGGTGATCCGCGCCGAGGCAGCGGCGGACGACCGCTTCGGCGCCCTGGACCTCGCCATCGACAAGCTGAACGAACGACTGCGCCGAGCCCGGGACCGTCGCAAGGACCACCGGAACAACAAGGTGCTCGCACCCGTGGACGTCCGTACCCTCGACGAGATCCTGACCGACGCCGGATCCGAGGACGGACCCGAGCCCCAGATCTCGACCCCGGCAGCGCTGGCCGCGCCGGGTGACTCCGTGGAGACCACGATCGGCGACTCGCCGGTGGTGATCCGGCAGAAGCTGCACCACGCCGACCCGATGACCCTCGACGACGCCGTGTACGAGATGGAGATGGTGGGCCACGACTTCTACCTCTTCATCGACAAGGAGACGTCGCGGCCCTCTGTGCTCTACAAGCGCAAGGGCTGGTCGTTCGGTGTGATCCAGCTCGACAACCCGTGCGGCGGCGCCCCGGTCACCGACCTGGCGTAGCCGAGCCCGGGCCACGCCGAAGGCCCGGTAGGACGCAAGGGGCGAGGCGGAACCGTTC
>NZ_JBHVEG010000021.1:0-58507 GCF_042802395.1 Promicromonospora sp. NPDC057488 | reverse complement strand
TTGCGGCCCCGCAAAGCGAAGAAACTTAGGCCTCAAAAGAGAAGGGCGGACGGCGTCCAGCAGGCTCCCGGCGATCCGTCGCCGGTCGCGGCCGTGGTTACGATCGGCGGATGCCTCAGCTGATCGTCGCCGTGCTCGTCGCCCTCACGCTCTCGGCCTGCGGCGCGACGGCGGACCCGGGGCCCGGCCCGGACACGGCGTCGGCCACGGCCGGCTCCGGTTCCGACGCCGGTGCCGGGGCGGACGCCGCGGTGACCCTCCCGCCGACGTCCGGCACGTTCGACTACCAGCTCGGCACGGCCTACGAGGTCGACGGCGGCCTCGATGTCGTCGTGCGGGACGCCACCGCGGAGCCCGCGGACGGCGCCTACGGCGTCTGCTACGTCAACGGGTTCCAGACCCAGCCTGACCAGGCGGACCTCTGGCTCGGCGACAACGAGGACCTGCTGCTGCACGACGCCGCGGGCGAGCTCGTCGTGGACCCCGACTGGCCCGACGAGTACGTCCTGGACCCGTCGACCGAGGAGCGGCGCGACCGCATCGTCGACCTGCTCGGCCCCGTGATCACCGGGTGCGCCGACGCCGGGTTCTCCGCCGTCGAGATCGACAACCTGGACACGTGGACGCGGTTCACGGACGCCGGCACCGGGCTGATCGAGAAGGACGCCGCACTGGCGCTGGCGAGCGCGTACATCGACCTCGCGCACGGGGCGGGCCTCGCCATCGGGCAGAAGAACGCCGCCGAGGCGACGACGGACGGGCACGAGCTCGGGTTCGACTTCGCCGTCACCGAGGAGTGCGGTGCCTACGCCGAGTGCGGCGAGTACACCGGCGTCTACGGGGAGCACGTGCTGCAGATCGAGTACACCGACAACCTCCCGGGCGGGTTCGACGCCGTCTGCGCCGACCCCGACCGCGCGCCGCTGACCATCCTGCGCGACCGCGACCTCGTGGGCCCCGACGACGAGGCGTACGCGTACGAGCAGTGCTGACGCCGTCCGGGTCCGGACCTGCCCCGACGGTGCTTATCCTCGACGCATGACTTCCCCCTTCGTGCCGCCGTCGGACACCCGGGACACGGGCGCGACCGGCCGCAAGGGCCTGCTCACCGAGCACATCGCCCGCCAACTGGAGCAGCAGATCCGCGCGGGGGAGTGGCCTGTCGGCTCCAAGCTGCCGTCCGAGCGCGAGCTCGCGGTGCAGTTCGGGGCGAGCCGCAACGTGATCCGCGAGGTGCTGCGCCGGCTGGAGGCCACGGACCTCATCGAGGTCGCGCCGGGCCGCGGCTCGTTCGTCGCCGAGCAGTCCTCCGCGCAGGCACGCGGCTACGACGCGCTCTACCGCACCGAACGACCGACCGTCCGGCAGCTCATCGAGGCGCGGATCCCGCTCGAGGTCGAGATCGCCGGCCTGGCGACCGAACGCGCCACGGACGAGCAGGTCGCCGCGATAGTCCAGGCGCTCGTCCGCGTCGAGTCGGCCGGTGACGTCGTCGACAAGGCGCGCGAGGACCTCCGGTTCCACGACACGATCGCCGCCGCCTGCGGCAACCCGGTGCTGCGCACCATGCTGGCGTCGATCGGCGGCATGATGTTCGAGATGATGCTGCGCTCCAACTCCGACCCGCGGATCGGCGAGCCCGGCGTGCCGCACCACCCCGAGATCGTCGAGGCCATCCAGGCCCGCGACGTCGCGCTCGCACGGGAGCGCATGCGCGAGCACCTCGCGCTCGGCCTGCGCACCTACGGCTCGGACCTCGACGTGGGCCTGGACCTGATGGCGTCGCGCCACATCGAGACCCTGCTGGGGCGGTAGCCCGGCCGTCGGGCCGGGCGCACCCAGCACCTTTGGAACCACCCCGCGCACCGTGCTAGCGTCCAACTGGTCCTACCAGTTGGACCACTCGCGAATCTCGCTGGTGCACACATGGAGGTGTGACGGAATCCCATGACTCAAGCCATCAGGCCCAGGCGCGCCCTTGAGCTGAGCCGGCGGTCGTTCGGCGTGCTCGCCGCGGCGTCCGTGCTGGCCGCCTGCTCGCGCGGCCCGCAGGTGGCGAGCCCGAACGCCCCGCTGCGCGTGCTCGCGATCAACCACGTCTGGACACAGGCGATCAACCGCTATCTCCCGGAGTTCGAGGAGCGCATCGGCCGCAGGGTGACCATGCGGATGCTCACCGCCGACCAGCTCACCTCCAGCTTCAACGTCAAGCTCAACGCGTCGGCCACCGACATCGACGTCATGACGATCCGGCCGCTGCAGGACCAGATGATGTTCGCCCGCAACGGCTGGATCGCGGACCTCACCGACCGGGTCGAGGACGACGCCGACTACCGCTGG
Organism: Promicromonospora sp. NPDC057488; assembly: GCF_042802395.1. Taxonomy (NCBI): domain Bacteria; kingdom Bacillati; phylum Actinomycetota; class Actinomycetes; order Micrococcales; family Promicromonosporaceae; genus Promicromonospora; species Promicromonospora sp. NPDC057488. The sequence continues at coordinate 56,167 of NZ_JBHVEG010000021.1, read as the reverse complement.
ACCGACTTCCAGGACGCCCCGCGCGAGCGGTCGATCACCGCGGGCGCCGCCGTCAGCGTCCCCGTCGTGACCGAGCGACCCGCGCTGTACTACCGCAAGGACCTGCTCGAGGACTTCGGCGGGGCGCCGAAGACCCTCGACGACATGCTCGACATCGCCCTGGAGCTCCAGCGGCGCGACGAGGGGTTCTACGGGTTCGTCGGCCGCGGCCAGCGCAGCGGCGCCGTGACCCAGTGGTCCAGCTTCCTCTACTCGTTCGGCGGCGACTTCACGGTCGACGGCCGGTCGGGCATCGGCAGCCCCGAGGCGGTCGCGGCGTACCGGTACTACGGCCGCCTCCTGCACGACGCCGGCCCGCCCGGCGCCACCAACATGAGCCTCGAGCAGGCCATGCCGATCTTCGCGCAGGGCAAGGCGGCGATGTACGTCGACGCCGACGCGATCTACAGCAACTTCCTCGACGACTCGATCTCCACGGTGACCGACACCGTGGGCTTCGCGCCCTTCCCCGCAGGTCAGGCGGGTTCCGTGCCGCACAACATCCCGTCGTGGAGCCTGGCGGTCAACGAGTTCTCGCTGCTGCGTGACGACTCCTGGGAGTTCGTGCGCTGGGCCTCCAGCCCCGAGATGGTGGCCAGGCTGCAGTCCGAGGGCATCCCGGGCGCGCGCCAGTCGGTCTGGGACGACCCGGCGACCCTCGCGTCGTTCCCGGCCGACCTCGCCGAGGCGATGCGCGTCAACGCCGCCAACGGCGTGGGGCACGACCGTCCCGAGGTGATGCAGGTGGGCCGCGCCCGCGACATCGTCGGCCGCCCCCTGGTCTCCGGGATCGTCGGCGAGGACGTGGCCTCCGTGGCCGCGGACGCCGACGCCGAGTTCAACGACTTCCTCGTCCGCGACAACCGTCAGCGGGAGTTCTGATGACGACGACCACCACCACCCGCGCCGCCGCCGGCTCCGGCAAGAGCACGCGCCGCACGCCGCCGTCGGGCAAGCCGTTCGTGACGTTCGAGCAGGCCAACCGCCGCCTCAAGTGGGCCCTGCTCGCGCCGGCCCTCGGCTTCGTGGGCCTGATGATCGCGTTCCCGCTGGTGTTCACGATCAACCTCAGCCTCACCGACGCGTTCGGCGCCGTGAACGCGGGCAACTCCTACGTGGGCCTGCAGAACTTCGCCGACGCCCTCACGGACACGCGCCGGTTCTGGCCCGCCGTCGGCCGCACGGTCACGTTCACGCTCGGCGCCGTCGTGCTGGAGACCGTGCTCGGGCTGGCCCTGGCGATGCTCATGCGCAAGGCGTTCCGCGGCATGGAGATCGTCCGCACCATCCTGATGGTCCCGCTGCTGGCGACCCCGGTCGCCATCGGCATCCTGTGGATGCTGATCCTCGACCCGACCAACGGCATCGCCAACCACCTGCTCGGGTTCGTCGGCATCCCGCCCCAGGAGTTCCTGGGCTCGGTGTCGCAGTCGCTGCCCACCCTCATGCTCATCGACGTGTGGCAGTGGACCCCGATGATGACCGTGCTGCTGCTGGCCGGCCTCACCACGCTGCCCGAGGAGCCGGAGGAGGCCGCCCGCGTGGACGGCGCCAACGCCTGGCAGCGGTTCGTGCACATCATCCTGCCGATGCTCCGCACCACGATCCTCACGGCGCTGGTGCTCCGCGGGGTCGACGCCCTGAAGACGTTCGACCTGATCTACGCGACCAAGGGTCCCGGCGGCGGCTCGGACTTCGAGGCCGAGACGCTGAACGTCTACGCCTACGGCCTCACCTTCGACTACCAGGAGTACGGTCTCGCCTCCGCGGTGCTCGTCCTGTTCACGCTGTTCATCGTCGCGATCGTGGTCGTGCTGCGGCGCCGCACCGAGAGGAGCGCCTCGTGAGCGCCACCACCACCTTCCGCGTCCTGCGCGGCGTGCTGATCACCGTCGTGTGCGCGGTGATCGCGCTGCCGATCATCTGGATGATCGCCGCCGCCTTCAAGACCAACGTGCAGGTCACCGACCCGACGGTCGGCCTCGTCTTCTCGCCTACCTGGGACAACTTCCGCAACGTCCTGGCCGACGGCGCCCTCGTGCACTCGTTCGGCAACTCGATGCTGATCGGCGTCGTCTCGACGGCGCTGAGCGTGGTCATCGCCGTGCCGGCCGCCTGGGCGGTGGGCCGGTTCCGCATGCGCCGCACCGGCTCCACGGTCCTCGTGGCCCGCATCATCCCGGCCATCTCGCTGCTGGTGCCCTGGTACTACATGTTCGCGCAGCTCGGCCTGGTGGGCAGCCACCTGGTGCTGATCCTGAGCCACATGTTCGTCTCCGTGCCGCTGATCCTGTGGATCATGATCGGCTTCTTCGAGGGTCTGCCGGTCGAGCTGGAGGACGCCGCCCGGACCGACGGCCTGTCCGCCTTCGGCGCGTTCCTGCGGATCGCGCTGCCGCTCGCGGCGCCGGGCACGGCGTCGGCCGCGGTGCTGGCGTTCATCTTCAGCTGGAACAACTTCATCTTCGCGCTGATCCTCGCCGACGAGCGGACGATGACGATGCCCGTGCTGCTGTTCAACTTCATGTCCTACGCCAGCACCGACTGGGGCGGGCTCATGGCGGCCGCGACCCTGATGACCGTTCCGCTGCTGCTGGCCGCGATCTTCGGGCAGCGTTTCCTCGTGGCCGGCCTCACCGCCGGCGCCACCAAGGGCTGACGCCCGCACCCCTGCTTCCTCACCACCGACAGAAGGTTTCCGCATGAAGATCGTCGACGCGAAGGTCGTCGTCACCTCGCCCGGCCGTAACTTCGTCACGCTCCAGATCACCACGGACGACGGGGTGACCGGCCTGGGCGACGCCACCCTGAACGGCCGCGAGCTGGCCGTCGTCAGCTACCTGCGCGACCACGTCGCGCCGCTGCTGATCGGCCGCGACCCGCACCGCATCGAGGACACCTGGCAGTACCTCTACCGGGGCGCCTACTGGCGCCGCGGCCCGGTGACGATGGCGGCGATCGCCGCCGTCGACGTCGCCCTGTGGGACATCAAGGCGAAGGTCGCGGGCCTGCCGCTGTACCAGCTCCTGGGCGGCGCGAGCCGCGACCGGATCCGCGCCTACGGGCACGCGAACGGCTCCAGCCTGCCCGAGATCTTCGACTCCGTGCGGGCGCTGCAGGAGCGCGGCTACCAGAGCATCCGCATCCAGAGCGGCGTGCCGGGCCTGAAGTCCGTCTACGGCGTGCACACCACGACGTCGGACGACGGCTCGGCGCCCGACGTGCTCGCCCGGCCGGTCGTCGAGGACTGGGACACCGCCGCCTACCTGCGGTACATCCCGAGGGTCTTCGAGGCCGTGCGCAACGAGTTCGGCCCGGACCTGCCGCTGCTGCACGACGCGCACCACCGGCTGTCCCCGATCGAGGCCGCCCGCCTCGGCAAGGACCTGGAGCCCTACGACCTGTTCTGGCTCGAGGACTGCACGCCCGCCGAGGACCAGGAGGCGCTGCGCCTGGTGCGGCAGCACACGACCACCCCGCTGGCGATCGGCGAGGTGTTCAACACCGTGTTCGATTACCAGACCCTCATCGACGACCGGCTGATCGACTACGTGCGCTCCGCCGTCACGCACTTCGGCGGCGTCAGCCCCATGAAGAAGCTGTTCGACTACGCGGGCCAGCGCGGGATCAAGAGCGCGATCCACGGCCCCGAGGACATCTCGCCGGTCGGCATGGCCGCCGCGATCCACCTCGACCTGGCGATCCACAACTTCGGCATCCAGGAGTACTCCGGGCACACGGACCTCACCAACGAGGTCTTCCGGCACGCGTACACGTTCGAGGACGGCCACCTGCACCCGGGTGAGGCCCCCGGCATCGGTGTCGAGCTGGACGAGGAGCTGGCGGCCGCGCACCCGTACGAGCCCGGCTACCTGCCGGTCAACCGGCTCCAGGACGGGTCCGTGCACGACTGGTGACGCGGGTCACCCCGGCCTCACCCCATCCGGGACCGGTTCGGCACCGAACCTCCTGAGCAGGACCGAGCCGGTGCTGCGCAGGACCGTGCGTGCGGAGCTCCGGAGGGTGGTGAGGACCGGGTGACCATCGTGCTGAACCAGCCATTCGTGCCGACTGCCATGTCGCCGACCAGACGAAGGGTGTTCGTGGGGCAGACTGAGAAGGTGGCTTCACCACCAGTCCGGACCTCGTCGCACGATGCCGTCGACGCGCTCCTCGTCGCGTGCGCAGACGGCGACCCCGCGTCCTTCGCGCCCGTCTACGACGCGCTGGGGCCGGTAGCCTACGGCGCGTCGCTCGGCATCCTGCGTGACCCCGATCATGCGGCCGAGGTGACCCAGGAGGTGATGGTGGAGGTGTGGCAGACGGCCTCGCGGTTCGACGCCGCGCGCGGCTCCGCCCGCACCTGGGTGGCGACGCTCGCGCGCCGGCGCGCGGTCGACCGTGTCCGCTCCGAGCAGGCGCACCGCGACCGGGACCAGCGCGACACCGACCTGCGGACCAACGAGTCCGCGCGGGACGTGGTGGTCGAGGACGTCGAGCGGCGCCTGGAGGGCTCGGCCGTGCGCCGCTGCATCGAGGGGCTCACCCCGACCCAGCGTGAGGCGGTGGTGGTCGCGTACTACGGCGGCCTCACGTATCGCGAGGTCGCCGAGCAGCTCGACAAGGCCCTGCCCACCGTCAAGAGCCGGATCCGCGACGGCCTCAACCGGCTCCGCGACTGCCTGGGGGTGCGTCATGGCTGATCGGACGACGAGCCCGGGCGGCGTGCCCGACGACGTGTGGGACCTGCTGCCCGGCTACGCCATGGACGCGCTCGACGACGCCGAGCGCGAGGCGGTCGAGCGGCTCCTGTCGTCCGACGCCGACGCGCGCCGGGCGCTGGACGAGTACCGCGACGTGCTGGCGGCGTTCGTGGTCGAGGCCGCGCCGCCCGCCGCGCTGCGGTCGAGCGTGCTCGCCCAGGTGCAGGGCACGCCACAGCTCCACGACCGGACGGCGGGCACGCCCGTCCCGGCCCCCGCGCCGGCTTCCGAGCCCGGCTCGGGTCCGGCGACGTCGGCCCCGGCGACACCGGCCCCCGCGAGCGGTCCGCCCTCGGGCGCCGACGTCGTGGACCTCGCCGACCGTCGCCGCCGTCGTCGGCGCTGGGGTGTGGCCGTCGCCGCGGTCGCCGCGGCGGCCGCCATCGCGGTGCCGTCGACGATCGCGGTCCAGGTGACCGCCGAGCGCGACCAGCTGCGCGAGCAGGCCCAGGCGGTCTCCGAGATGCTGGCCGACCCGGACAGCTCGGTGCTGCGGGCCTCCGTCGAGGGTGGTGGCGAGGCGTCCGTGCTGGTCTCCGGCGACGACATGTTCTTCCACGCCGAGGGGCTCCCGGCTCTCGACCAGGGCAAGGCGTACCAGCTCTGGGTGGTGGAGGGCGACGGCAGCGTCTCCTCGGCGGGCCTGCTCGCCCTGCGGGGTGACCAGACGAGCGCGCTCGTCCAGGGGGAGCACGGCGTGGGCATGGCGGTGTCGGTCGAGCCGGCGTCGGGTTCCGAGGAGCCCACGACCGCGCCGATCGTCGTGCTGGGCGCCTGACCCGGTCCGCCCGTACCGAACCGGTCCGCACCCGCGGACACGAGAGAAGCCCCGTCCGGACGGACGGGGCTTCTCTCGGTCACTGCTGGTGGATCACATCGGCGGCATGAGCACCGAGTCGATCAGGTAGACGGTCGCGTTCTGCGTCATCACGCCACCGCAGATCACGTTCGCGTCGTTCACCTTGAGCTCGTCGCCGCTGCCGGTGACCTCAAGGGTGTCGCCCTCGACCGTGGTCTGCTCGCCGACCACCTGGTCGGGCGTGAGCTGGCCGGGCACCACGTGGTACGTGAGGATCGAGGTCAGCAGGTCGCCGTCCGTGGACAGGGTGTCCATGGTCTTCGAGTCGATCGCCTTGAAGGCGTCGTCCACCGGGGCGAACACGGTGAACTCGTCACCGTTCAGCGTGTCGACGAGGTTCACGTCGGGGTTGACCTCACCGCTGACGGCCGACACCAGCGTGGTCAGCAGCGGGTTGTTGGAGGCTGCCACGGCCACCGGGTCGGTGGACATGCCCGTGACCGAGCCGGGGCCGTCCGGCACCTGCTCGGCGTAGTCGGCACAGCCCGGGCCCACGAGGTTCGCGGCCGGGTCGGCCATGGCGTCGTCCTCGGCGGGCGACTCCTCGGTCATCGAGTCGGTCGCCTCCTCGGACGCGGAAGTGTCGGATCCGGTGTCGTCGCCCGACGAGTCCATGCTGCAGGCCGAGAGGCCGAGCATGGCCAGCGTGGCGATACCGGCGACGGCATAGGACGTGCGGGTTCGAGCGTTCATCGGTCTCTCCTCGGTGTGGCGTCACCCCGCGTCTCACGGGGCGTCTTGTCCCTGGTTCGGAGCCGTCGCCGCCCCGGATGGGGGTGGATGTGATCCAGTTCTCCCGGCCGCCGGAAACCGGGGCGAGCCCGGCCGGGCACCCATCCGGATCGACCGGGGCACCGAACCCGCCACATGGGAACCCTCATCGTCATCGGCCTGCTCGGCGGCCTGATCACCGGAATCTCGCCGTGCATCCTCCCGATGCTCCCGGCGATCTTCTTCGCCGGCGGTGTGCAGGGGGCGCGCGACCGCGGCACCGCCGGCTCCCGGCCGGCGTCCGACGGACCGGGTGGGGGCGGGGTCGCCACCGCGACGCCGGACGTCGCCGTCCGCAGGCGCCCCTCGCTGCGGCCCTACATCGTGATCGCCGGGCTGGTGCTGAGCTTCAGCTTCTTCACGCTGCTGGGCTCCCTGATCCTGTCCGCCCTGGGACTGCCGCAGGACCTGCTGCGCTGGGCGGGGATCACCCTGCTCGTGCTGCTGGGAATCGGCATGATCGTGCCCCGGTTCGAGATGATCCTGGAGCGGCCCTTCCAGCGGATCGCCGCGTTCGGGGCCAAGCGCGGGGCGGCCCGGCAGGACCGGGGCGCCTTCGTTCTCGGCCTCGGCCTGGGCGTGCTGTACGTGCCGTGCGCCGGGCCGGTGCTCGCGGCCATCACCGTCGCCGGCGCGACGGGCAACATCGGCGTCGAAACAGTCGCGTTGACCGTGTCGTTCGCCGTCGGAGCCGCGCTGCCGCTGCTCCTGTTCGCCCTGGCCGGACGCCAGATCGCGGAGCGCGTGCAGGCCTTCCAACGGCACACCAAGGCGATCCGCACCGGGGGCGGCATCGTCGTCATCCTGCTGGCGGTCGCGCTGGCGTTCAACGTGCCGGCGGCGATCCAGCGCCTGCTCCCGGACTACACCGGCGCGCTCCAGCAGCGCATCGACTCCTCGGAGACGGTGCGCGAGGCGCTCGACCTCGGCGGTCTCGTGACCGACGAGAACCGCGAGCTGTCCAACTGCTCGAACGGCGCCCCGGTGCTGGAGGACTGCGGCACCGCGCCGGAGATCCGCGGCATCGAGAAGTGGCTGAACACGCCGGACGGCAAGGCGCTCCAGCTCGAGGCGATGCGCGGCGAGGTGGTGCTCATCGACTTCTGGACGTACTCCTGCATCAACTGCCAGCGCTCGATCCCGCACATCAGCGCCTGGTACGACCGGTACGCCGACGTCGGCAAGGGCTTCGAGGTGATCGGCGTGCACACGCCGGAGTTCGCGTTCGAGCGCGAGACGCGCAACGTGATCGAGGGCGCGAAGGACCTCGGCGTGACCTACCCGATCGCCCAGGACAACTCGTACGCGACCTGGACGGCGTACCGGAACCGCTACTGGCCCGCGCAGTACCTGATCGACGCCGACGGCACCGTGCGGCACATCCGGCTCGGCGAGGGCGGGTACCAGGACACCGAGAACCTGATCCGCGAGCTGCTCGCCGACGCCAACCCCGGCGTCGACCTGCCCGGTGCCACGACCGTCAAGGACGCGACCCCGCTCGACGAGGTCACGCCCGAGACCTACTTCTCCATCAAGCGCGTCATCAACTACGCCGGCGAGCCGCAGTACGCGGCGGGCCGCAATGAGTTCACGCTCGCGGACGACCAGCGGCAGGACACGTTCTCGCTCGGCGGCACGTGGAACGTCGACTTCGAGGGCGCGGAGGCCGTGTCCGACGACGCCCGCGTGCGCCTCGCCTACCGGTCGACCGACGTCTTCGTGGTGCTCGGCGGGGAGGGGACCGTCGAGGCGACGGTCACCGCCGACGGCCGGGAGGAGACACGGAGCATCGACGTCTCGGGGAACCCGCGGCTCTACCCGGTCCTGGAGGGCGACGAGCCGACCGAGGGCCTCATCGACCTTCAGGTCCCGGCCGGCGTGCAGGTGTTCACGATGACGTTCGGCTGACCGAGCCGTCGTGCCTGACTTGCCGGACCGGGAGAGCGCAGGGGGCTCGCCCGGTCCGGTGCTCTCACGCCGGGAGGACCAGGCGCACCGTCTGGAGCACGTGCACGCACAGCTCGCCGGACTCGTCGGTCACGCGGACCTCGACGAGCACCTGGCGGCCGCTCGCCCGGAGCGGCACGGCCGTGGCGGTGGCCTGGCCCGCGACGGGGCGCAGGAAGTGGGTGGTCGAGTCGACCGTCGCGGGCAGCGTGCCGGGCCCGCCGTTCGCGGCGGCGCAGACGGCGGCGGTGCCGTCCGCCAGCCCCATCAGTGCCCCGCCGTGCAGGCCACCGCCGACCGTCGACAGCGGCTGCGAGTACGGCAGGCGCGCGACGACGGCCTCCGGCGTGATCCGGTCGAGCTCGACGCCGAGCGTCCTGACGAACGGCGCAGCCGCGTAGACCTCGTCCGCGGTCAGTGTCATGGGGTGGTTCCTCTCGGTCGCAAGTTGTAGAGATCTCTATCTAGAGACCGGACTCTAACGAGGCGCTGGAGTACCGTCAACGCATGCCGCGCCCGACCCACGACACCTCGACGATCCTCGACGCCGCGGGCCGGATCCTCGGTGACGGCGGGCCTGCGCAGGTCACGATGGCGGCCGTCATCCGGGAGGCCGGCGTGCCGAGCGGATCCCTCTACTACCGGTTCCCCGACCGCCCCGCCCTGCTGGCCGCGCTGTGGAACCGCGCGATCGAGAGCTACCACCGCGATGCGTACCCGCTGTTCGAGGGGGACCCGGTCGAGGCCGCGGCGGCGCTCGCCGCCTACACCGTGCGGTGGTGCGAGGCGGAGCACGCGCACGCGCACGCGCTGCTCGCCGGCCGCGCGCGGTTCGAGCCCGACGCCTGGCCCGCGGTCGCCCGGGACACCGAGGCGGCCGAGGGTGCGCGCTGGAACGAGGCGATCCGCGGGCTGACCCGCCGGGTCCGGGCCGAGACGTCCGTGTCGACCACCGAACTGCTGCTGGTCGTGGTCGACCTGCCCTACGCCGCCGTGCGGCGCTACCTGAGCGGCGGCCGACCGATCCCCGCGGACCTCGCGGACGTGGTCGCCGGGATCGTGCGCACGTCGCTGCGCTGAGCCGCGCCGCTGGTTGAGCGTGTCGAAACCAGGTCTCGACAGGCTCGACCAGCGGGGTGCCGCCCTCAGTCGCCCGCGGGCGCGTCCAGCTCGAAGACCGCCGGGTCCGTCGCGACGCCGTTGACCTGCAACGTCACGGCGTGCGGGCCGGGGTAGTAGCGGCGTGTGGTGATCGGCCGGAACGAGTGCTCCCGGCTGAGCTCGACCTGCCCGCCGGGTGCCAGTGTCCGGGTGGTCAGCTTGAAGGTCTTGGTGGTCTGCGAGCCGTTGGCCTTCTGGTGGTGCACCACGTAGTCGATGGCCAGCCGCGCCTCGTCGGCGCCGACGTTGCGCACCGCGGCCGTGAAGCGGACCGTGCCGCCGAACGGCACGCGGGCGACGTCGAGCAGCGGCCCGTTGATCTCCAGGGTCGCCGGGCCGAACCCGAGCAGTGCCAGCGCGCCCGGGTCGCCGCGCTTGACCAGCGTGCGCAGGGCGTGCCGGACCAGGCCCGGCGTCGTCGGCGCGGGGTCGGCCAGCCAGCGCGCCGCCGTCGCGACCACCAGCTCCGGGTGGTCCCGGCTGAGGTCGTTCAGATGGTTGGCCACTGACCGGCGCACGTACTCGCTCTCGTCCCGGTACAGGGCGTCGAGCACCGGCACCGTCACCCCGGGGCGGGCCAGGATCTCCGGCACCCGGACGGACCAGGGCAGGTACGGGCGGGTGCCCTCGCTGGCCAGGCGGCGCACGTCGACGTCGTCCGACGCGGCCCAGGCCGTCGCCGTCGCGAGCGCGCGGTCCAGGTCCTGCCGCAGCAGAGTGCGGACGGCGAACTCCGCGGTGAGGCGGCCGGTCAGCTCGGCCAGCAGGGCCATCGCGTCGTCGAAGGCCGCGTCCGTGCCCTGCTCGACGGCGCGGGCCGCGACGGCGCTCGTGACCGGCCAGATGAGCCAGCCCCCGAACGGCTCCGCGCCGTCGCGCGCGGCACGCACCACCCGGGCGAGGCCCGCGTAGTCGCCGGGCAGGTCGGCGAGCAGGGCGTCGCGCAGCAGGTCCGCCCGCTCGCGCAGCGACAGGTCGCCGAGCCGGCCCGCGGCCGCGGGCAGCGCACGCAGGACGGCGTCCGGCGCCGCCGCACCGATCGCGCGGGCCAGGGTCTGCGCGGTGCGGTCACTGATGAGCTCGTCGGCGAACGGCATGTGGTTCCTTCTCTTCCCAGCAGATGTCAGAGGCTCAGGTCACCATGGTGACCTGAGCCTCTGACACTCCCGCGGGTGCGTCTCAGGCTCCGCCTTCTGTCGACTGAGCCTGCGGTTCCGCTCCGGGCAGGTGCCTCGTGCCTCGGCCCCTACCCTCCGCTGCACCTTCGGCTCAGGCATTGCCTGTCGGTCGACTGAGCCTGCGGTTCCGCTCCGGGCGCGTGCCTCGTGCCTCGGCCCGCACCCTGCGCTGCACCTCCGGCTCAGTCGACGGTCGCGTCGACCGTGACCTCGATGTTGCCGCGGGTCGCGTTCGAGTACGGGCAGACCGCGTGGGCGGCCTCGACCAGCTCGTCCGCGGTGGCCTGGTCCACGCCCGACAGCTCGACGTGCAGTGCCGCGCTCAGGTTGAACGCGCCGCCGTCGGCCGGGTGGATGCTGACCTCGGCGACCACAGCGGAGTCGCTCATCGCGACCTTCCGCGCGGAGGCGACGGCCTTGAGCGCGCTGTGGAAGCACGAGGCCCAGCCCGCCGCGAAGAGCTGCTCGGGGTTGGTGGCGCCGCCCGGGCCGCCCATGTCGGCGGGGATCGCCAGCTTGAGGTCCAGGATGCCGTCGTCGCTCACCGTGCGGCCTCCGGCGCGGCCGTCACCGGTGGACGTCGCGACCGCGGTGTAGATGCTGTCAGCCATGGATGCGCTCCTTCTTGAGGCCGGTGCTCGACCGGTCGATGTAGACGAACTAGTACGTCTACATTAGCCGCACGGAACGCACAGGCACAAGCCGGGCAACGCGAGAGCCCGTCGTCACGGTGCGTGACGACGGGCTCCGGCGAACCTGGGCGGGTGCCGCTACCTGCGTGAACCGGCCGGCCGGCCGGCGTCAACGACGGCGAAGATCGCGCGGTCCAGGGCGCTGCCGACGCGGGCGGGGTCGTCGAGGTAGCCGGACAGCATGGCGCCGTCACGCAGCATCATCAGCTCGTCGGACGCCTGCTCGGGGTCGGTCACGCCGAGCTGCTCCGCCATCTCGGCGAAGGTCTGCCGGTACCAGGCGCGGTGCTCGGCGACCACCGCGCGGACCGGGCTGCCGGGCTCGGCGTACTCGGCGGCCGCGTTGATGAACGAGCAGCCGCGGAAGCCCGGCTTGCAGGCCTCGGTGCCGACGCTCGCCGCGAACCGGTGCAGCGCCTCGGCGTCGCCGGCGGACGCGCGCAGGCCGTCGAGCGCCCCGCGCTCCCAGGCCGCCTGCCGCTCCAGGTAGGCCACCACGAGGGTGTCCTTGGTGCGGAAGTGCCGGTAGAACGTCACCTTGGTGATGCCGGCGCGGTCGATGATCTTGTCGGCGCTCATCGCGCGGATCCCGTGCGCGTAGAACAGCTCGGTGGCCGCGTCGAGGATGCGGTCCCGGGTGGAAGGGGCCGTCGTGGTGCCCATGCGCGCACCTGCCTCCGTACTCGTTCGAGGATCTGAAAGAGATGATTCTACTCGTGGTGTACTGACGGGTTCGTCTACCGGCCAGGGGTTTCCACTTCGCCGCCCGGTGGGGGAGAATGGCATCCGTGGTTATCCGGAACGCCCGATTCGTCCCGCACCACCGATCTGCCTCCGCCGCGGCACTGCTAGCGGCCGCCGCCCTCGTCCTCACCGGCTGCACGGTGCCGACGGCCGAGGGCGACGACGGCAAGACCGGGGAGAAGTTCCAGGTCAGGGAGCCCTCCGGGCCCGCCCTGGTGCTCGACTCGACCGACCCCGCCGAGCTCGCGCTCACCGCGAGCCAGGCCTTCTTCCACGCCAGCCCGGTCGCCGTGATCGCCTCGGCCGACGACGCCGGCGCCCGCGCGACCGCCGCGGCCACCGGCGTCGCCGTCACCGCGCCGGTGCTGCTCACCGACGGCGGCGTCTCGGACACCAACGTCGTGGCCGAGCTCGAGCGGCTCGGTGCGGGCACCGTCGTGGTCATCGGCGACGAGCAGGCCGCGGCCGCCGTCGGCCCCGCCGCGGGGGAGTCCGAGGTGGTCCGTTTCGACCCGGGCGCGCTGAACGCGGCCGCCGAGGCCGCGGCCTCCGCCGGGAAGGGTGCCGACGCCGACGCCGATGAGGACGCCGACGGCGAGGGCAAGGGCGGCGGCAAGCGGGCGACCAAGGTCGAGCTGCCGACCGCCGAGCGGCTGCCCGCGACCGAGCTGAACAACCTGCGTGCGGACATCCCCGACGTCACCGATCCCGAGCTGCTGCAGGAGACGATGGTCGTCGTCGACCCCGAGCCGGGGCAGGAGGCGGCCATCGGCACGGCCCTGGCCGCCGGCGCCATCCCGGTCGAGGTGCCGGGCGGCGACGTCGCGGCGGGCGCCGGGACAGTCGAGACCATCCGCGCGCTCAACCCGCTCGGCGTCGTCGGGATCGGCGAGAAGTTCGGCCGGGCCGAGGAGCTCGCCTGGCAGGTGTCGGTGGTGACGTCGGGCGTCACGCTGCCGGGAGGTGCGGTGCAGCTCTTCCCGGGGCGCTACGTGTCGACGTCGTACACGGTGCCGGCCGGCGTGGCCGACCCGGCCGCGGACGCCCTGCGCGCCACGGAGGCCGCCGCCACGAACGGTACGACGCTGGGCGGGTCGCCGCTGGTCCTCGTGACGGCGAGCGTGCGGTCCGGCGCGGCGGGCGAGGACGGCGACTACGTGGACGAGCAGCCGCTGGAGGTGCTCACCCCGGCGGTCGAGACCATCCGTAAGGCCGGGCAGGTCGTGCTGCTCGACGTCGCGCCGGGCGACCAGCCGCTGGCCGCGCAGATCGACGACCTCGAGCCGCTGCTGGCCAAGCCGGGCGTCGGCCTCTCGGTGCACCCGGAGTTCCGGCTCGCCGGGAACGGCGCGGCGGCCGGGACGGTCCCCGTGGCGGAGCTGCAGGAGGTCGTGGACCGGCTGGCGGCGCTGGCCACCGCCAAGGGTCTGCCGCAGATCATGCTGGAGGTGCACCAGTCGACGGCGGCGTCCGTGGTCGACCGGGCGAAGCTGCGGATCCCGTCGCAGGTCGCTGTGGTCTTCACCGCCGCGGGCCCCGCGGCGGGCCAGGCCACCGCCGACGGCGTCTGGGCCGACGTGGCCGGCGGCCTGCCCGCGCACGCGGTGCTCGGCTGGTCCGCGCCGAGCGAGGTGCCCGCCGACGCGACGAGCATCCTGCCCACCGAACCGCTCCTGGGCCTGGTCTCCGCCAGCTGAACCTGCCAAACTGCGGGCATCCATCGGAGCGAAGGGGCCCTAACAATCGTGACCACCGTGAGCAGCGGCGCGGCCGTCGTCGCCGACGCCATCATCCCCGTACCTGTCGAGCTCCAGCCGGGCGAGGGGGTGCTGGACCTCAGGACCGTCACGATCGGCGCGCCCGACGCCGTGACCGCGCGCCTCGCGGGTGAGCTGCTCACGAGCGCCGGCGCCGCCGTCGCGCCGGACGGCGGGGTGCCCGTCACCCTCACGTCCGACCCCGCCGCGGGCCCCGCAGGCTCCGCGAACCCCGAGCGGTACACGCTCACGGTGACCGCCGAGGGCGTGTCCGTCGCGGCCCCCGAGCGCTCCGGTCTGCTGCACGGCGTGCGGACCCTGCGCCAGCTCGCCAACGCGGGCCGGTCCGGGCAGGACGCCGGGCCCGAGGCCCCGCTCGAGGTGCGCGCCGTCGTGGTGCGCGACGAGCCGCGGTACTCGTGGCGCGGCCTGTCCTTCGACGTGGTGCGGCACTGGTTCGGTCCGGCCGACCTGCGGGCGGTCGTGGACCTCGTGGGCTCCTACAAGATGAACCGGCTGCACCTGCACCTGTCCGACGACCAGGGCTGGCGCCTGGAGATCCCGTCCCGGCCGGCGCTGACCGAGAAGTCGTCGCAGGGCGCCGTGTCGGGTGCGACCGGCGGGTTCCTCACCGCCGACGAGTACCGCGAGCTGCAGGAGTACGCGGCAGAGCGCGAGATCGTGATCGTCCCGGAGATCGACGTCCCGGGGCACGTCAACGCGGCGACGCACGCCTACGGCGAGCTCATGCCGTCGGGCGAGGCCACCGACGCCTACGACGGGATCGAGGTGGGCTTCTCCAAGCTGCACTTCGACCTGCCCACCACGGAGCCGTTCCTGCGCGACGTGTTCACCGACGTCGCGCGCATGACGCTGGGGCCGTGGGTGCACTTCGGCGGCGACGAGGTGCTGGTGATGCAGCCCGAGGAGTTCGGCCGGTTCGTGGTGCTGTGCCAGGAGATCATCACGGGCGCGGGCAAGACGCCGGTGGCCTGGCAGGAGGCCGCGGGCTCCGCACACGGCGACCAGGCGGCCGTGGCCGCGCTGGCGGCCGACGGCGACGCCCCGGCGGGCGCGGTCGAGGCCGGGGCCGACGCGGGGCACGGCGCCGGCGAGGTGCCCGTCCTGGTCGAGGCCGGCACGGTGCTGCAGTACTGGGACACGCGGCCTGACCCGGCGCCGTTCCTGCGGGCCGCGCGGTCCGGCGCGCGGTTCGTGATGTCCCCGGCCGACAAGGCCTACCTGGACATGAAGTACACGCCCGAGCACCCGCTGGGCCAGCAGTGGGCCGCGTTCGTGGAGCTGCACGACTCCTACGACTGGGACCCGGCGACGCTCATCGAGGGGCTGCCCGAGTCGGCGATCGAGGGCGTGTCGGCCGCCGTCTGGACCGAGACCCTGCTCAACCGCGACCACCTGTTCTCGATGCTCCTGCCGCGGCTCGCCGCGGTGGCCGAGGCCGCCTGGTCGCAGCCGGGCGCCAAGGACTGGGAATCGTTCCGGGGCCGCATCGCGGTCGAGGCGGGCGCCTGGCGCCGCGACGGCGCCTCGTACCACCCGACGCCGCAGATCGACTGGTAGCCCCCACACGTGTCAGACGTACAGGTCCCCCGAGGGACCTGTACGTCTGACACGTTCTACTTCGCCGGGCGGGCCGCCAGCGCCGCCGCGTACAGGTCGCGCTTGGCAACGCCCGCGGCGTCGGCCACCTCGGCGACCACGGCCTTGAGCCGCTCGCCGGCGGCGACCCGCTCCAGGACCTCGCCCACGACGTCGTCCACGCTGGCCTGGACGGCGGGCGCCCCGCCGACCACCACGCAGATCTCGCCACGGAGCTGCTCGGCGGCGGCGCGCTCGGCCAGCTCGGCGAGCGGTCCGCGCAGCACCTCCTCGTAGGTCTTGGTGAGCTCGCGCGCGACGGCGGCCGGGCGGGTGTCGCCGAACGCGACCGCCATCGCGCCCAGCGTCTCCGCGATCCGGTGCGGCGCCTCGAAGAACACCATGGTCCGCGGCTCGGCGGACACGGCGGCGAGCGTGCGGGACCGGTCGCCGGCCTTGCGCGGCAGGAAGCCCTCGAACGTGAACCGGTCGGTCGGCAGCCCGGACAGCGCCAGCGCCGTCAGCACGGCACTCGGCCCGGGGGCGGCCGTCACCCGCAGGTCGCGCTCGATCGCCCGCTCCACGACGCGGTACCCCGGGTCGGAGACGGACGGCATGCCGGCGTCGGTCACCACGACCACGGTGCCGCCGTCGGCGACGACGTCGAGCAGCTCGTCCGCGCGGGCCGTCTCGTTGTGCTCGTGGTAGCTCGTCACCTTGCCGCGCACCTCGACCCCGAGCCGCCCGGCGAGCGCGTGCAGGCGGCGGGTGTCCTCGGCGGCCACGACGTCGGCGTCGGCCAGCAGGCGGACCAGCCGGGGTGAGGCGTCCTCCGGGTTGCCGATCGGGGTGGCGGCCAGGACGAGGGTGCCGGCCTCGGGCGCGGGCCCAGGAGCCGGGGACGAGTCGGTCATGAACCACACTGTCCCACGCTCTATGCTGGCCCGGTGTCTCAGCAGCCTGAAGCCACCGGAGCGCGTCACGCCGCAGCGCAGCAGGCTCTGCCCGGAACGTACGGCGCGCACGTGCGCCGCGAGGCGGTGGGCGCGCGGATGACACCCACGGGGTCGTACGCAGCCGTCCCGCCGGCCGAGCCGCCAGTGCGCGATCGTCTCCTGCGCGACCTGCTGGGCGAGCGCCGGCTCGCCCTCGGCCGGACCGTCTCCGACCGGTTCTGGGGCATCTTCGGCGCCCTGGTCGTGACGGCGATCGCCGCGGGCGCGCGGCTGTACGCGCTGGGCCGCCCGGGCAAGCTGGTCTTCGACGAGACGTACTACGTCAAGGAGGGCTGGTCGCTGGCCAGCCTCGGTTTCGAGGCCGCGTGGCCCGACAAGCCCAACCCGGCGTTCGAGGCCGGCGACGTGAGCTCGTACAAGACCGACGAGGCCGAGTACGTGGTCCACCCGCCCGTGGGCAAGTGGATGATCGCCATCGGGATGCGTCTCATGGGCGGCGCGACCGACCCGATGGCGTGGCGCATCGCGAGTGCCGTGATCGGCATCGTGGCCGTGTTTCTCATGGTGCGCATCGCGCGCCGCCTGTTCTCGTCCACGCTGCTGGGGCTGGCCGCGGGCCTGCTGCTCGCCGTCGACGGCGAGGCGATCGTGCACTCGCGCACCGGCCTGCTGGACCAGTTCCTCATGTTCTGGGTGCTCGTCGCGTTCGGCTGCCTGGTGATGGACCGGGAGTGGGCCAGACGCAGGCTCGCGGACCGCGTGGCCCAGATCGTCGAGGCGGGCGGCTCGGTCGGGCAGTACGGGCCGCGGCTCGGGTTCCGGTGGTGGCGGCTGGCGGCGGCCGTGTCGCTGGGCCTCGCGTGCGGCGTGAAGTGGTCCGGCCTGTACTTCGTCGCGGCGTTCGGCCTGCTCACCGTGGTGTGGGACTTCACGGCGCGGCGCACCGCCGGCATCGGGCGGTGGTGGGAGGACGCAGCGGTGGTCGACGCCGTCCCGGCCGCCCTGGTCATGCTGCCCACCGTGCTCGCGGTGTACGTCGCGTCGTGGTCGGCCTGGTTCGCGCACCCGAAGTCGTACCTGCGCGACTGGGCCGTGGTCAACGGGGTGCACCCGCCGGGCTGGTGGCCGGACTGGGGCTGGGCGCAGGGCGCCTGGGAGGCCGGGCGGTCGCTGTGGGAGTACCACCGCATGATGTGGGACTTCCACACGGGCCTGGACTCGGACCACAACTACGCGTCGCACCCGCTGGGCTGGATCGTGCAGTGGCGTCCCACGTCGTTCTTCTGGGAGAAGTTCGCGCCGGGCCAGGGGCCCTGCCCCGCCGACGCCACCAGCGACTGCGCCACCGCCGTGACGTCCCTCGGCAACCCGCTGCTGTGGTGGCTGGGTGCCATCGCGATACCCGTGGCCCTGGTGCTCGTGCTCCGCTACCGCGACTGGCGGGGCACCGCGGCCCTCGTGGGGATCGCCGCCGGCTGGCTGCCCTGGTTCCTGTACTCGTGGCCGCTCGCGGACCGCACCATCTTCACGTTCTACTCGATCGTGTTCACGCCGTTCGTGATCCTCACGCTCGTGTACCTGCTGGCCGTGGGGCTGGAACGGACCCCGCGCCGCAGCGCGGACCGGCGGATCGTGTGCTGGCTGGCCGCGGTGCTGATGCTGCTGATCGTGGGCGTGAGCGTGCTCTACTACCCGATCTGGACCGCGATGCCGGTGCCGTACGAGTACTGGCAGCGGCTGATGCTGCTCCCGAGCTGGATCTAGCGGGGGGCGTTCAGAGGGCCGACGAGTCGCGGAGGTCCACGCCCGCGGCCGTCAGCTCGCGCTCGGCCTCCTCGCCCTGGGCGGGCGAGACCGGGATGGTCAGGTCGGTCAGCACCCGGGCGTGCAGGCCGGCGCGGCGTGCGTCGAGCGCGGTGTGCTTGACGCAGTGCGACTGCACCAGGCCTACGACGTCGACGGCGGTCACCGCGGCCTCCGACAGGACCGTCGCGAGGCTGCGGCCGTGCTCGTCGGCGCCGTCGAACCCGGAGTAGCCGTGCGAGTACTGGCCCTTGAGCAGCCGGACGTCGGGGGCGAGGTCGTCGAGCGCGGGGTGCAGCTCGGCGTTCGGCGAGCCCGCGACGCCGTGCGGCGGCCACGAGTCCACGAAGTCCGGGGTCTCGCTGAAGTGCTCGCCGGGGTCGATGTGCCAGTCCTGCGTGGTCACCACGGTGGTGTACCGGTCGCGGTGGGCCGCGGCGTAGGCGGCGACGCGGTGCGCGATCTCGTTCGCGCCCTCCGTGGCCAGCTCGCCTCCCTCGCAGAACGTGGGCTGCACGTCGACGACGATGAGCGCCCTGCGCTCGGTCCCGAACTCGCTAAGGCTCATACCCCCACTCTTCCACCGCGATGGATGCCGGAGGTACCCGCGCTGGTCGGTAGTTCGTCACATGATCGGCAGCCCGGACTGCCGATCGTCTGACCTTCTACCGACCGCGCCGCTCCCCTCGGTGATTGGATGGGGGCGTGGACCTCTTCGCGCGTCGGATAGCAGTGCCCGCGTTGGTTTCGGCCCTGGTCGTGGGGGTGGCCGGGTGCGGCGGGGCGGCCGAGCCCGGCGTCGTGTCGCCGAGCCCGAGCGCCTCGGCGAGCGCGGCGCCGTCGGGCGGTTCCGCGCCGTCGGACGGGGCGGAACCCTGGGACGGCGAGGTGACCGCCGAGGCGGAGGTGGTGGCCCAGGAGCTCCCGGTGCCGTGGGGCATCGCCCCGCTGCCGGGCGAGCGCTTCCTGGTCACGATGCGCGACGACGCGTCGCTCGCCGTGGTGCACCCGGACGGCGACGTCCACCCGCTGGAGGACTCCGACGGCGTGCGGGAGGTGGCCGACCAGACGGTGCCCGGCGGCGAGGGCGGCCTGCTCGGTGTGGCCGTGGACCCGGAGGACACCGGGCCCGCGTTCACGGTCTACCTGTACCGCACGGGCGCGGAGGACAACGCGGTGCTGCGCGCCGAGCTCGACCTGGACGGCATGACGCTGCGCGACGTCACGACGATCCTGGACGGCATCCCGAGCTCGTCCAACCACAACGGTGGCCGCCTCGCGGTGGGCCCGGACGGGTACCTGTACGTCGCGACCGGCGACGCCGGCGACCCCGCGAACGCGCAGGACCCGGACTCGCTGGGCGGCAAGATCCTGCGGATCACGCCCGACGGCGAGCCCGCTCCGGGCAACCCGGACCCCGGCTCGCCCGTGTGGTCCCTGGGGCACCGCAACGTGCAGGGCCTGGGCTGGGACGCGAGCGGCCGCATGTTCGCGAGCGAGTTCGGGCAGGACCGGCTGGACGAGCTGAACGTGATCGAGCCGGGCGGCAACTACGGCTGGCCCGACGTCGAGGGGCCGGGTGACCAGGAGGGTTTCGTCGACCCGGTGGCGTGGTGGCCGACGTCGGAGGCGTCGCCGTCGGGCATCGCGGTCACCGACGAGGCGGTCTACCTGGCGGCCCTGCGCGGGGAGCGGCTGTGGCGCGTGCCGCTGCTCGGCACGGCAGAGGAGATCGAGGCCGGCGAGAGCCCGGGCTTCGGTGAGCCGCAGGCGCTGCTGGCAGGCGAGCTCGGTCGCCTGCGCGCGGTCCAGGCCGGGCCCGACGGCGAGCTGTACGTGCTGACCAGCAACACCGACGGCCGGGGTGAGCCCGCGACCGAGGACGGCCGGGTGGTCGACGACCGGCTGCTGCGGGTCACGCTGACGCCGCCGGAGTAGCCACCCGGCGGGCCGGCCGGCCCCACGGGTATCCACTGGCAGACGTCTAGGTCTGTGGATATCCTGGCCGCCGGGAAGGGGCCGCGTCGTAGGCTCGGACCACCGGCTTTCGAAAGGGGTGAACAGGATGTCCGCAGAACCTGGCGGGTACCGCACGGTGCCGCGCGGCTACGTCTATGCCGACCACATCCCTTACGTCACGCCGGAGTCGCTGGACGACCTCAAGGGGCCGACGACGGGGGTCGTCACGGTCGGGCCGCACATCGACACGAGCCTGAACCCGACTTACGACCTGGGCGACCCGGACCGGCAGCGGAACCTGTACGCACGAGTCGTGCGGTCGGGGTTCGTACCTGACCAGGTCCGGTTCCTCGACCAGCGGACGCTGCTGGTGCTCTGGCCGTCGCTGAACCTGCCGGACAGGTGCAGGACGATCTGGGAACGCAAGTTCCCGGTGCTGGCCGCCCGGTCCGGAAAGCAGCGGGTCGCCTGATGCTGCCGTTCCACGAGCGCCTGGCCCGGATCGGGCTCCAGGCGCTGGAGAGTCACGGGTTCGTGCTTGCCGGTGGCTACGCCATCTCGACCAACGGCATCGGGGACCGGCCGTCCGCCGACGTCGACCTGTTCACCAACGTCTACGCGCCGAGCCTGTTCGAGGTCGCCGTGGCCAAGCTCCGTGCCGCGTTCCTGGGAGCGGGGTTCTCGGTCCACGACAACCTGATCGGCCAGACCTTCGCCGACTTCAACGTGACCGATGAGGCGACCCAGGAGACCAGCTCGATCCAGATCGGCGTGAACTACCGGGAGTTCGCCCCGGCGAGGTTCGAGATCGGGCCGGTGCTCGACGTGCGTGACGCCGTGGCGGGAAAGATGAGCGCGCTCTGGTCGCGCGGCGAGACCCGCGACTTCATCGACATCGACGCGGTGGTGGAGTCCGGGCGCTTCTCCCGGGACGAGGTGCTCGCGATCGGCGACCGGCAGGAGGCGCTGCCGTTCGACCGGGCCATGCTCGCCGACCGGTTCCGGGCAGCGCGGGGCAAGGAGGCGGCCGAGTTCGCGGCCTACGAGGTCGGTGAGGACTGGCGCGCCGAGATCGTCGCGCGATTCCTCGACTGGGCCGACGACATCGACCCCGCCGTCGCCCGCTGAGCCACCGCCCAGGCCTGTGGATAACCGCGTGGTCAGCAGGCCCCGCGCAACTACCATTGACGCCATGCCGGAAGCCCAGAAGTCCTTCTATCTCACGACGCCGATCTACTACGTGAACGACGCCCCGCACATCGGGCACGCGTACACGACGGTTGCCGCCGACGTCGTGACCCGCTGGCACCGCCAGCGGCAGGAGAACGTCTGGTTCCTGACCGGCACGGACGAGCACGGCGAGAAGGTGCTGCGCACCGCCGAGGCCAACGGCGTGAGCCCGCAGGTCTGGGCCGACCGGCTGGTCGAGACCGCGTGGAAACCCGTGCTGCAGACCCTCGACGTGCGCAACGACGACTTCATCCGGACCACGGAGGAGCGGCACGAGACGGCGGTGCAGGCGTTCCTGACGGACCTGTACGACAAGGGCGAGATCTACGAGGGCTCCTACGAGGGGCCGTACTGCGTGGACTGCGAGGAGTACAAGCTCCCGGGCGACCTGCTCGACGGCACGGGGGAGTACGCGGGGCAGAAGGTGTGCTCCATCCACGGCAGGCCCGTCGAGATGCTCTCCGAGCAGAACTACTTCTTCCGGATGAGCGCGTACGCCGACCGGCTGCTCGCGCTCTACGAGGAGCACCCCGAGTTCGTGCAGCCGGCGTCGGCCCGCAACGAGGTGGTCAGCTTCGTGCGGCAGGGCCTGCAGGACCTGTCGATCTCGCGCTCGACGTTCGACTGGGGCGTCCCCATCCCGTGGGACACCTCCCACGTGCTCTACGTCTGGTTCGACGCGCTGCTCAACTACGCCACGGCCGTGGGCCTGGACAGCGACGACCCGGAGTGCAAGGAGCAGTTCGCGCGCACCTGGCCGGCCGACGTGCACCTGGTGGGCAAGGACATCCTGCGGTTCCACGCCGTGATCTGGCCGGCGATGCTGATGGCCGCCGGGCTGCCGCTGCCCAGGACGGTCTTCGCGCACGGCTGGCTGCTGGTGGGCGGCGAGAAGATGAGCAAGTCCAAGCTCACGGGCATCGCGCCGGCCGACATCATCGACACGTTCGGCTCGGACGCGTTCCGGTACTACTTCATGCGGACCATCGCGTTCGGCGGTGACGGCTCCTTCTCCTGGGAGGACATGACCGCCCGCTACAACGGCGAGCTCGCCAACGGGTTCGGCAACCTGGCCTCGCGGACCGCCGCGATGATCGGCAAGTACTTCGGCGGCTCGCTGCCCGCCCCGGGCCTGCTCACCGACGCCGAGACCGGCCTCGCCCGGGTCGCGGCCCAGGCCGTCGCCGACGCCGAGGCGGCGATCGACCGGCTGGCCATCCACGACGCGGTCTCCGCGGTCTGGACCCTGGTGGACGCCACCAACGGCTACCTCGCGGACACCCAGCCGTGGAAGCTCGCCAAGGAGCCCGGCGAGGTCGACGAGTCCGGCGCGGGGGTCGACGGCGGCCGCCTGGCGACGTCGCTGGTCACCGCCACGGAGGCGCTGCGCTCGCTCGCGGTGCTGCTCAACCCGATCACGCCGCGCGCGGCGGCCGGGCTGTGGGAGCTGCTGGGCGCGGAGGCCACGCTCGGGGCCCTGGACGCCCAGCCGCTCGACGGCGCGGCGACGTTCGGCGCGCTGCCCGCGGGCACCACCGTGACCAAGGGCGCCGCCCTGTTCCCGCGCCTCGACGACACGGCCGCCTGAGCCGACGATGGCCAAGCGCACACGCGAACGCGGGTTCCCGGCTGCCCCGGAGCCCCTGCCCGTCCCCGTCGTGGACAACCACACCCACCTCGACCACATCGCCTCGGTGCTGCCACCCACGGCGCCCGACGGCGAGCCGGGCACCTGGCCGCCGTCCGTCGCCGACCACCTGGCGCGGGCCGCGGCCGCGGGCGTGGACCGCGTGGTCCAGGTGGGCTGCGACCTGCCGTCGGCCCGGTGGACCGACGCCCTCGTCCGCGACGAGGTGCGGGCGGTGGGCGCGCTCGCCATCCATCCCAACGAGGCCACCCTGCACGCGGGCATCGACGAGGTGGGCCCGGACGGCCTCGTGCCGGAGCCCCAGGAGCACCACGCCGTGGGCCTCGACGACGCCATCGCCGAGATCGCCGACCTGGCCAAGGGCAACGACCGCGTCCGCGCGATCGGCGAGACGGGCATGGACCTGTTCCGCACCGGCCCGCGCGGCGAGGAGGCCCAGCGGCAGAGCTTCCGCGCGCACATCGCGCTGGCCAAGGAGCTCGGCCTGGCCCTGCAGATCCACGACCGGGACGCGCACGCCCAGGTCATCGAGGTCCTGCTGGCCGACGGCGCGCCCGAGCGCACCGTCTTCCACTGCTACAGCGGCGACGCCGAGATGGCCCGGGTCTGCGCCGAGAACGGCTGGTACCTGTCGTTCGCCGGCCCCGTCACGTTCAAGGCGAACGACCACCTGCGCGCCGCGCTGACCGTGGCGCCGCGGGAGCTCGTCCTCCTGGAGACCGACGCCCCGTACCTCACGCCGCACCCGTACCGGGGGCAGCCGAACGCCCCCTTCGCGGCGGCCCACACGGTGCGGGCCATGGCCGCCCACCTGGGCGAAGACCTCGCCACGCTGTGTGCCGACATCAGCGCCAACTCCGGGCGTGTCTACGGCAACTGGTAAGAATGGCGCATTGGGGCGAAGAAAGCGGCATTTGATTTCATAACCCCACGTCTTTTCCTGCGAGGTTTGTTCCGTTACGGTCTGGTGCTCGTGGTGAGGTACGCACGGCCGTGGCTCGCGAGCAAACCGGCCCGCTGGCTGGTCCGTGGTGCCGTCGTCGGCGTGCTCGCGGGCGCCAGCGGCATGTACGTCGCCAACGCGGCGACGCTCACGATCGACTACAACGGCGACGTCCGTACGGTCGGCGTCTACGGCAGCACCGTCGCCGAGGCCCTCGCCTCGCAGCACATCGACCTGGAGCGCGACGACGTCGTGCAGCCGGCCGCCACGTCCGCCGTCGGCGCCGGCGGGACCGTGGTGGTCCGCACGAGCCGCGACGTCACCGTCGAGCTCGACGGCCAGACCATGACGCTGCGCACCACCGCCGGCACGGTGGGCGAGCTGCTCGCGGCGCTCGGGCCGCGCGGCGACGGCGCCGTCGCCACGGCCTCCCGCACCACGCAACTCGACCGTGACCCGGTGCGGTTCTCCACGGTCAAGGAAGTCAACATCGCCGTGGACGGATCGGTGCTCGAGTTCAGCACCACCGGGTCCACGGTGCGGTCCGTCTTCGAGGAGGCGGGCATCGCGCTGGCCAAGGGCGACGTCACGTCGGTGCCGCTCGACGCCGCGGCGGTGGACGGGATGATCGTCATGGTCAGCCGCGACGCGTCGTCGTCGCGCACGGTGACCGAGGTGGTGCCGTTCGAGACCGAGACGGTCGAGGACCCGAGCCTGCCCCAGGGCTACGAGTCCATCCGGACCGCGGGCGTGGCGGGCGAGGCCAAGGCGACGTACGAGATCAAGACGGTCGGCGGCGCCGTGGTCGAACGAACCCTGGTGGACCGCAAGGTCACCCGCAAGCCGGTGAACGAGGTGCTCGTGGTCGGCACCATGGACGTCGCCACCGCGCCCGTCGACCCGGGTTCCGCGCGGGCCCTGGGCCAGGCGATGGCCGCGGAGCGCGGCTGGGGCGCCGACGAGTTCTCCTGCCTGGACCAGCTCTGGCAGAAGGAGAGCGGCTGGCGCTGGAACGCCGACAACCCGAGCAGCCAGGCGTACGGCATCGCCCAGGCCAACCCGGGATCCAAGATGGCCACCGTCGGGAGCGACTGGCTGACCAACCCGGCCACCCAGATCGAGTGGGGCCTGGGCTACATCTCCGGGCGCTACGGCACGCCGTGCGGCGCCTGGGCGCACTCCGTGGACATCGGCTGGTACTGATCCGAGGGTTTTTCACCCTGGAACATTTGGGACATTGCAGGACCTAACCATACGTTTCTCCGCCGCATTTCTCGGATAGGTCTTGCAATTGATAACGGCAGGGTTACGGTCTCCTGGACCGCCGGATCGGCCGGTCGGGCCCGCGCCCCGCGCGGGAGGTGCGTGCGACTCGTGCCGTCCCGGCCCCCGTGCCCGGACCGCGCGAGGACTGGACCCGCGTGTCATCTCCCCACCCAGCTCAGGGCATCCCCGACGAACTGCCCCCCAACCCTGAGGCCGGCGCCCCCGCCGGAATCACCGAGATCTTCGGTCCGCCCCCAACGGATCGCACCCCAACCGAACCGGTCATCCAAGTACCGGTCACCCCCGTGCCGGCCCCGCCGCGCAGACCCCGCCGCAGAGCAGCCTTCCTCGCCGGGGCCGCGGCCATCGCGGTCGTCGGCGCCGGCAGCATCACCGCCTTCGCCTCGGCCCACAAGACCGTCACGCTGGACGTCGACGGCAGGGTCACGACGGTCGAGACCTTCCAGGGCGACGTCGCCGGCCTCCTGGCCGACCAGGGCGTCGACGTCACGAGCCGGGACGCGGTGACGCCCGGCACGGACGGCACCCTGCGGGACGGCGGGATGGTCGTGGTCCGCTACGGCCACGAGGTCACCCTGCGGGCCGACGGCAAGGAGCGGTCGACCTGGGTCACCGCGCTCGACGCCGACCAGGCGCTCGCCACGCTCGCCGAACGAGCCGACGACGTCGCCCTGGTCCCGTCCCGCTCCGGCGGACGCGTGTCCCTCCCGCTGCGGCTCGACGCCGACAGCCCGGTCAACCTGGTGGTCGGCGGCAAGACCCAGCGGGTGGCCGACGGCGCCGCGCAGCTCGACGACCTGCTCGCCGCGAACGACGTCACCGTCGACGCCGACGACCGGGTCACCGTCCAGCGGGACGCCGCCGAGGGCGGCCGGTCGGTCAGTGCCGGCACGCCGACGCTGTCCGTCGTCGTCGAGCAGGTGCGGACCGCCGAGCGGAAGACCGTGACCAAGCTGTCGTACGACAAGGTGCGGAAGGCGGACCCCGACCGGTTCGAGGACCTCGCGTCCTACGTGGCGACCAAGGGCGTCGTCGGCAAGCGCGTCACCACGTGGGACGTCACCACGGTGGACGGCAAGGTCGTGGAGCGGGAGAAGCTCTCGTCGAAGGTCGAGCGCAAGCCCGTGGACCAAGTGACCGTGTACGGCACCAAGGCCCGCCCGGAGCCCGAGCCGGAACCGAAGCCGGAACCGAAGCCCGTGGCGCGGGAGAAGGTGCAGAAGGCGGCGCCCAAGCCGAAGGCGGACGTCGTGGCGACCAGCGGCGTCTGGGCCCAGCTCGCGCAGTGCGAGTCCGGCGGCGACCCCACCACCAACACCGGCAACGGTTACTACGGCCTCTACCAGTTCTCGCAGCAGACCTGGGCGGCCATGGGCGGTTCCGGCCTCCCGTCGGACGCCTCGGCCAGCGAGCAGACCATGCGGGCCCAGAAGCTCCAGGCGCAGTCCGGCTGGGGACAGTGGCCCGGCTGTGCCGCGAAGCTCGGCCTGCTCTGACCTCTCCCGACGTGTCAGACGTACAGGTCACCCGAGTGATCTGTGCGTCTGACACGGGGAGCGAGTTGGACGGTTGTCCTAGACGAGTGATCGACAACACAGCCTGACAGCACCGAGAAACTTGGCCGGACGATAACGGATCAGTTACGTTCGGTTGTCCTCGCTGGCGTGAGGGTGCGAAGTGGTGTAGGCCACAGCGTCACCACGCCGGCAGGGGCGGCACCGGACGCGGTATTTCGCGCCCGGTGTGAGACCGCCGGATCGGCCGGTCGAGACCGCGACGGCTCGCAAGAGTCGCCTGGCCCCCAGGCCGAATCGTGGTAGGGACACTCGCGCCTGCGCGTGCCCCGGCTCGCCGCCCGTGCCCGGGACGTCCGACGACTGGACACGAGTGAACCCCCGTTCTGAGCAGCAGAGTTCTGGCTCCATCCCCAGCATCAACTCAGAGTCCGAGGCCACGAGCTCTCGGACGACCCCCACGAAGCGTCGCCGCCGCTGGCCCCTGGTCGCCGGCCTCGCAGCCGTAGCGCTCGCCGCCTCCGGATCAGTCGCCTTCGCCGAGGCGCGCAAGACCGTCACCCTCGACCTCGACGGCACCGTCAAGACCGTCACCACCTACTCCGGCTCCGTCCAGGGCATGCTCGACTCGCAGGGCGTCCGTCTGGGCGAGCGCGACGTCGTCGCCCCCGGGACCGGCGCCAAGCTCTCCGACGGCGACCAGATCGTGGTCCGCTACGCCCGCCAGGTCACCATGTCCGACGGCGAGGACGAGCGCGACGTCTGGGTCAACGTGACCGACGCCGCCGAGGCCCTGACCACGCTCGCCGAGCGCGGCGGCGACGTCGCCCTCGTGGCGTCCCGCTCCGGCGACCGCGCCTCGCTCCCGCTCCGCCTGAACGACGACGGCCCCGTCGCCGTGGTCGCGGACGGCGAGACGCGCGTGATCGAGGACCACGCCGACAGCGTCGACAGCGTGCTGAACAGCACCGAGATCGAGCTCGACAAGGACGACCTCGTCAACGTCGTCCCAGTCGCGACCCTGGCGAAGGACAAGGCGATCGACGCGAAGTCCGCCGAGACCGCCGAGAAGGCGGGCGCGGACGTCGCCGTCCAGGTGCAGCGCGTCGAGACCAAGAAGGTCAGCCGCGACGGCGCCGTGGGCTTCGACACCCACACCAGCAAGGACTCCGACCGCTACGAGGACGAGGGCAAGCTCGTCAAGAGCAAGGGCACCAAGGGTGTCCGCACCAAGGTGATCCAGGTGCGTACGGTCGACGGCGAGGTCGTGCACCGCAAGGTCCTCTCCAACAAGGTGACCAAGGAGCCGGTCGACCGCGTGGTCGTCTTCGGCACCAAGGAGCGCCCGGTCGAGAAGGTCCAGGCGACCTCCACCAAGAAATCCACCAGCACCTCGGTGCCGTCCGGCTCGGTCAAGCAGATCGGTCAGCAGATGGCCGCCGCGCGCGGCTGGAGCGGCTCGGAGTGGACCTGCCTCGAGTCCCTCTGGGAGCGCGAGTCCGGCTGGAACTACAAGGCGGCCAACCCGTCGTCGGGCGCCTACGGCATCCCGCAGGCGCTCCCCGGTTCCAAGATGGGCTCCGCGGGCTCGGACTGGGCGACCAACCCGGCCACCCAGATCAAGTGGGGCCTCGGCTACATCGCGGACCGCTACGGCACGCCGTGCGGTGCGTGGGGCCACTCGGAGTCGGTGGGTTGGTACTGATCCGCTGATGGTGACAATCTCCAGTTAGGCTCACCTGCATGAACGACACCTCAGGCGCCCTGCTCGGTCCCGCGGAGATCCGCGACCTGGCAGGGCGCTTGGGCGTCCGGCCCACCAAGACGCTCGGCCAGAACTTCCTGCACGACGGCGGCACCGTCCGCAAGATCGTGCGTACCGCGGGGCTGCGGCCCGGTGAGCGGGTCGTGGAGGTCGGGCCCGGGCTGGGCTCCCTGACACTGGGCCTCGTGGAGGCCGGCGCCTCCGTCGTGGCGATCGAGATCGACCCGGTCCTGGCCGGGCAGATCGCCGACACCGTGCACACCCGGTTCCCGGACTCCGACTTCGAGGTCGTGCTGTCCGACGCGCTGGACGTCACCGCCCTGCCCGGCGCGGCGCCGACGGCGCTCGTCGCGAACCTCCCGTACAACGTGGCCGTCCCGGTGCTGCTCACCATGCTGCAGCGGTTCGACTCGCTCGAGCGCGTGCTGGTGATGGTCCAGGCCGAGGTGGCCGACCGCATCGCCGCCGTGCCGGGGAACAAGATCTACGGCATCCCGTCGGTGAAGGCCGCGTGGTACGCGTCGGCTCGCCGGGCCGGGACCATCGGGCGCAACGTCTTCTGGCCCGCCCCGAACGTCGACTCCGCGCTCGTGTACCTCGAGCGCCGCGACCCGCCGTCGACCACCGCGTCCCGCGAGCAGGTCTTCGCCGTCGTGGACGCCGCGTTCGCGCAGCGCCGCAAGACGCTGCGCGCCGCCCTGTCCGGGGTGTTCGGCTCCGGTGCCGCCGCCGAGACGGCGCTCCGGGCCGCGGACGTCGACCCGGGCGCCCGGGGTGAGACGCTCGTGGTCGAGCAGTTCGCGCGCATCGCGGAGCAGCTTTCTGCGACTTCGTCGGTCGAGCCTGTCGAGACCTCGGATCTCGACAAGCTCGATCAGCGAGAGGAGGAGGACCAGTGATCCCGCGTCTCGCGGCGGCTCCGCCGCCGTCCGTCCGGGTCCGCGCGCCCGGCAAGGTGAACCTCGGGCTGCGCGTGGGTCCTGTCGGCGACGACGGCTACCACCCGCTCGCGACGATCTTCCAGGCCGTCTCCCTCTACGAGGAGGTGACGGCCACCCAGGTGACGCCCGGGTCCGGCATCACGCTGACGGTCTCGGGGCCGCAGGCCGACGGCGTCCCGACCGACGAGTCCAACCTCGCCTGGCGCGCCGCCGCGCTGCTGGCCGAGCGCACGGGCCTGGCGGCCGACGTCCAGCTGCACATCACCAAGGGCGTGCCGGTCGCCGGCGGCATGGCGGGCGGTTCGGCCGACGCCGCCGCGGCGCTCGTGGCCTGCGACGCGCTCTGGGAGGCCGGCATGCCCCGTCCGGACCTCGTGGAGCTGGCCGCCGAGCTCGGCGCGGACGTGCCGTTCTCGCTGCTGGGGCACACCGCCGTCGGCACGGGCCGGGGCGACCTGCTGACGCCCGCCATGACGCGCGGCGAGTTCCACTGGTGCTTCGCGACGCAGCGGGAGGGCCTCTCGACGCCCACCGTGTTCCGCCGGTTCGACGAGCTGGCCGGCCCGTCGACGCCGCGGGTGGCGCCCACCGACGACACCGCGATCATGCACGCGCTGCGCGCGGGCGACCCCGTGGCCCTCGGCAAGGCGCTGCACAACGACCTGGAGGGACCGGCGCTCGACCTGCGCCCCGAGCTCGCCGACGTGGTGGAGGTCGCCACCGAGTCCGGTGCCCTCGGCGTCATCGTCTCCGGGTCCGGACCCACGGTCGCGGCTCTCGGCCGGTCCCGGCAGCACGCGCTCGCGCTGGGCGCCGCGTGGACGGCGGCCGACGTCGTCGACGCGGTCTGGTGCGCCACCGGGCCCGCCCCGGGGACCCAGGTCGTCACCCCGATGCGCGCCTGAGCACGCACCGGGGCGGTCGGCGACGGGTCAGTACGCGACCTGGGGCACGAAGACGTTCGTCAGGTGCGTGTGCCGCGTGACCCAGCGGGTGCGCCGCGTCGTCAGGTTGCTCTCGGCGGTCAGCACGCACTCGACCACGCGCTCGACCGAGCCCGTCATCGCGGCGAGCGCGAGGGCGGCGTTACGGCCCCACTCCTCCAGCAGCACCTGGGCGCCCGCACCCTGGGTGAGCTGCAGCGGCGTGCTCGCCCGGCGGGCGAACGCGACCAGCGAGTCCTTGTGCGCCGCCGGGATGTCGCCCTCGACCAGGGCGCACGCGAGGTCGGGCAGCAGGCCGGCCGCGGCCACCGCCGCGGCCGCCACCGGGCCGGTGCCCAGCACCGCTACCCGCGACGGGTCCACGCTCTCCAGCGTCCGCAGGGCCTGCACCGCCCGGAACGCGTCGGTGAAGGCGCCGCGGTTGTACGGGTCGTCGAGGTCGTCCGGCGGCACCTCGACGACCAGGTGGGCGAACCCGCCGGACGCGAGCCACTCGAGGTCGCGCGCCGCGGCCCCGCCGGCCGGGCGCAGCTCGACCAGCCCGGGCAGCGTCGCGGCCGCGCCGACGGGCAGCAGCAGCCAGCCCGTCACGGGGCGGCCCTGGAACCCGGCGAACGTCACCGTCTCCGCCTGCAGGTCACGCGAGCGCGTGCCGGCGGCCACGAGGGTCGGCGCCACCTCGATGTCCCGGTGGGCGGCGAGGTTCGCCGCCCAGAACGCGTCGAAGTCCTCGGGCTCGTCGGTGGCGGGCGGAGCGGCCGGCGCCACCGTGACGAGCGGCAGGTCGTACTCGGGCACGGGCGGTACCTCCGGGTCTTGGGCGTGCGCTCGGAGCGTACCGCCAGTCCCCGACACTCCAGACGCCGGTCCGCGGCCCCCGGCCGTCAGATGACCTTGTTCAGCCATGCGAGCTTGCGGGGGAACCGGTAGTCCCCGCCGCCCTCGTGGTTGTTGTAGGGGTAGACGTCGATCTCCTTGTCCACCGCGCGGGAGCCGCCCGGCCCCCAGCCGTTGTACGCGGCGTACACGGTGGACGGCGGGCAGGTGCCGTCCATCAGCGCCACCGAGAACAGGCCGGCCCCGCGGGCGCGCCGCGCGAACGACACCCCGTCCAGGTACGAGAACGTGCGCCAGACCTGCTCCTCGACCGCCGGGTCGCGGTGCACCGAGAGGTACTTGGTGATCTCGCTGTACGGCGCGTTGTCCGTGATCGACACCGCGCGGCGGTAGTGGCACAGGAACGGCACGTCGGGCATCGCGGCCACGACGTCGGGCACCAGGCCCGCGACCGCGATGGTGATGCCGCCGCCCTGGCTGCCGCCGCTCAGCGCCACGCGCGCCGGGTCGAGCCCGTCGATCGCGCGCACCGCGTCGACCGCGCGGGCGCCGTCCGTGAAGACGCGCCGGTAGTAGTGGTCGTGGGGGTCCAGCACGCCGCGGGTCATGAACCCGGGGGACGCGGGGCCGGAGCCCACCGGGTCAGGCGTGTCCCCGCCCGCACCCCAGCCGGATCCCTGGCCGCGCGTGTCCATCATGAGGTGCGCGTAGCCCGCGGCCGCCCACTGGATCCGCTCGTGCGGCAGGCCCCGGCCGCCGCCGTAGCCCTGGTACTCGACCACCACCGGCAGGTCGCCGGCCGCGTGCGCGGGCCGCGTCAGCCACGCCTTGACCGGGTGCCCGCCGAACCCGGGGAACGTCACGTCGTCCACCAGGATCTCGGTGAGGCCCACGTCGACGCGCTCCACCTGCGGCGCCGTGTCGAACGTACGGGCCTCGGCCAGCGTGGTCGACCAGAACTCGTCGAAGTCGCCGGGCTCGTCGACCTCCGGGGTGTACTTCTCGAGATCGGGCAGCGGCATGTCGAACTGGGCCACGTTGTGCTCCTCGGCGTCGTCGTTCTGGGGGTGCGGCGGCGAAGTCCTGCTGCGTGGTCACCGTCGGCCGGGGTGAGCGTAGCGCGCGACTACCCTTGGTAGGTGGCACATCTCCTCGGCGCAGACGGCATCGCGCTGACCATCGGTACTCGCACCCTCCTCGCGGACGTCTCGCTGGGGCTCGACGACGGCGACCGCGTCGGCATCGTCGGTCCCAACGGCGCGGGCAAGTCCACCCTGCTGCGCATCTTCGCGGGCACAGCCCTGCCCGACGGCGGCCGCGTCACCCGGGTGGGCGGCTCCACCCTGGGCATGCTCGACCAGCGCGACGAGCTGCCCGAGGACGCCACCGTGCTCGACATCGTGCACGGCGACGCCGAGACCCACGTATGGGCCTCGGACGCGCGCGTCCGGGAGGTCCACGACGGCCTGATCGCCGAGCTCGCCTGGGACGCCCCCGTCGCCAAGCTGTCCGGCGGCCAGCGCCGCCGGGTGGCGCTCGCGGCCCTGCTCGTGCAGGACCCGGACGTGCTGCTGCTCGACGAGCCCACCAACCACCTCGACGTCGAGGGCGTGGCCTGGCTCGCCGCCCACCTGCGCGAGCGGTACGGCCGCCTGGGCACGTCGGGCGCGCTCGTCGTCGTCACCCACGACCGCTGGTTCCTCGACGAGGTCTGCTCCCGCATGTGGGAGGTGCGGGGCGACGGGACCGGCGCCGTCGACGGGTACGAGGGCGGGTACGCGGCCTACATCCTGGCGCGCGCCGAGCGGGCCCGGCAGGCCGCGACGGCCGCCGAGAAGCGGGACAACCTGCTGCGCAAGGAGCTCGCCTGGCTGCGCCGCGGGGCGCCGGCCCGGACGTCGAAGCCGAAGTTCCGCCTCGACGCCGCGTCCGCCCTGATCGACGACGAGCCGCCGCCGCGCGACTCGATGGAGCTGACCCGCATGGCCACGCGGCGGCTGGGCAAGGACGTGCTGGACCTGGAGTCCGTGAGCGTCGCGGTGCCGGGCAAGGTCCTGTTCGACGACGTGACCTGGCGCCTCGGCCCGGGCGACCGGTACGGCGTCGTGGGCGTCAACGGCGCGGGCAAGACCACGCTGCTGGCGCTGCTGGCCGGCCGCCGCGAACCGGACTCGGGCCGGGTCAAGCGCGGCAAGACCATCCATGTGCGGGAGCTCTCGCAGGACGTCGCCGAGCTCGACGAGCTGGGGCCGCTGAAGGCCGTCGAGGTGATCGAGCAGGAGAAGGGCCGGGTCGTCGTCGACGGCAAGGAGCTCACCGCGGCGCAGCTCACCGAGAAGCTGGGCTTCACGCGCGAGCGGGCCTACACCCCGGTGCGGGACCTGTCCGGCGGCGAGCGGCGTCGGCTCCAGCTGCTGCGGCTGCTGGTGTCCGAGCCCAACGTACTGCTGCTCGACGAGCCCACCAACGACCTCGACACCGACACGCTGGCCGCCGTCGAGGACCTGCTGGACGGCTGGCCGGGCACGCTGATCGTGGTCTCGCACGACCGGTACCTGCTGGAGCGGGTGGCCGACCGACAGGTCGCGCTCCTCGGCGACGGCACCATCCGCGACCTGCCCGGGGGCGTGGAGGAGTACCTGCGGCTGCGGGCGGCGGCCAGGTCCACCGGCACCTCGGGCGCGGCCGCGGGCGCCGGCACGCGCACGGGTTCCGGCAACGGCTCCGGCGGGGCGACGGCGGGGGCGTCCCCGGCGTCGGACGGCGCCCCGGCCGAGGAGCTCTCGCAGCGCGACATCCGCGCCGCGAAGAAGGAGGTCTCCCGAATCGAGCGGCAACTTGCGAAGATTGCCCAGAAGGAGGCCGAGCTGCACGAATCCATCGCGCAGCAGGCAACGGACTACCAGGCCGTCGCGCGGCTGGACGCGGAGCTCCGCGACCTCGTGACCGAACGCGACGAGCTCGAGGCGGCCTGGTTGGAAGCGGCGGAGGTGGCGGGATGACCGACAACGAGCTGACACCGCTCGACGGGGTCGACAGAGCACTCGTCGACGCACTGCGCAAGGACGGCCGCACCACGCTCGCGGTGCTGTCCGAGATCTCGGGGCTCTCCCTGTCCGCGGTGCAGGTGCGGGTGCGCAAGCTGGAGGCGCGCGGCGTCATCACGGGCTACCGGGCGGTCGTGAACCCGGAGGCGGTGGGCCTGCCGCTCTCCGCCTTCATCGAGATCACGCCCCTGGACCAGGCACAGGAGGACGACGCGCCCGAGCGGCTGCGCGGCATGACCGGCATCGAGTCGTGCTACTCGGTGGCCGGCAACGCGAACTACCTGCTCACCGCGCGCGTGGCGTCGCCGCGCGCGCTGGAGGAGCTGCTCGGCAAGATCCGGCGCACGGCCAAGGTGTCCACGCGCACGACGGTGGTGCTCCAGACGTACTTCGAGGGGCAGGCCGCCGAGCTCGACTGAGCCGGGCGCGACGGGCAGGGCTCTGCCGAGCCCGGGGGCCGAGCCCGGCGACCGAGCCGGGCCCGGCGCCTCAGTGCGGCGCCAGGGCCGGGTGGTCCAGCGTGAGCGTGCCGGCGTCGGCGTCCAGCTCCGCCGCGACGCCGAACGGCACGGTGAGCGGGTCGGGCCCGTGCCCGAACCCCAGCTCGCCCAGGATCGGGATGCCGAGCGGCCCGAGCAGGTCCAGGACGACCGGCTCGGCGGGCTCGCAGTCCTGCCACGACCCCAGCACGATGCCGGTCGCGCCGTCGAACCAGCCTGACCGCAGCAGGTGGGTCAGGAACGAGTCGATCCGGTAGGCCTTCTCCTCGATGTCCTCCAGCAGCACGAGGCCGCCCGCGGCCGACGGCGAGGTGGGCCCGATGCCGGTGGACGTCGTCAGCAGCGAGAGGCAGCCCCCGGTCGTGATGCCCCGGGCGGTGCCGCCGACCAGCGGATGGGCGTCCGGGCCGGTGAGCACCTGCGTGCTGCCCGGCTCGAACAGCGTGCGCCGCAGGTGCTCCCGGGCGGGCTCCGACTTGAGGAACGACACGGTCCCCGACATCGGCCCGTGCAGGGAGACCAGCCCGAGCCGGTTCGCGACCGCCTGGTGCAGCACCGTGCAGTCGCTGTACCCGACGAGCACCTTGGGGTCGGTGGCGGCGAGCGCGTCCCAGTCGACGAGGTCGACCATGCGCGCCGCCCCGTACCCGCCCCGGGCCGCCACGACCGCCCGGACGTCGGGGTCCAGCCAGGCCTCCTGGAAGTCGGCCGCGCGCGCCTCGTCGGTGCCGGCCAGGTAGGCGTGGCCCGGGTGCCGATCCAGGACGTGCGGCATGACCTGCACGTCGAGTCCCCAGTCCCGCAGGTGGCGCACCCCGTCGTCGAGCCGGTCGGCCGGTACGGGGCCGGACGGGGCGACGACGGCGACGGTGTCGCCCGGGCGCAGGCGCGGCGGGCTGGTCAGGGGACGCAGCATGTCGCCGACGCTACCCCCTGGTCCGGCGTGCGCCCGGCGGCGCCACTTTCTTTCACTCATCTGAAATCTGGCTGCGCAGCGCGACGGTGAACCGGCCGAGCAGGCCCGGCAGCAGCCGGCGGTCCTCGGCCGGCAGCCCGGCCAGCAGCTCCTCCTCGTGGGTGAGCAGCTCCCGCACGGCGCGCTCCACCAGCTCGTGCCCGGCGTCGGTCAGGGTCACCGCGACGGCCCGCCGTCCGGCGTCGGACGACGACCGCGCGACCAGACCGGCCGCCTCCGCCCGCGCGACCCGCTGCGAGATGGCCCCGGCCGTGACGAGCGTGAGCGCCGCGAGCTCGCGCGTGGTCAGCGACCACGGCGCGCCCGCGCGGCGCAGGGTGCTGAGCAGGTCGAGCGTCCCGGGGTCGATCCCGATGCGGTGCAGGGTGCGGCGGCGCTCGTCGGCCAGGGTCTTGGCGGCGCGCCAGAGCGGCGTGATCACGCCGATGGACGACACCGGGACACCCGGCAGCTCGCGCTCCCACGCCGCGGCGATGGCGTCGGGCGGCACGGCCGCCGTCCCGTCGAAGGGGTACTCGGACACACGGACCTCCTGTACGTTTAGGTCTAAACATACAACGTAGGGAGGTAGCAGCATGTCCGCACTCGTACTCGTCACCGGCGGTTCGGGCGGCATCGGGAGCGCGGTGGCGCGCCGGTTCGTCGAGCAGGGCGACACGGTGGTGATCACCGGGCGCGACGCCGCCCGCCTGGAGCGGGCCGCGGCCGCCACGGGCGCGCGGGGGATCCGCTGCGACGTGGGGCGGCCGGACGACGTCGAGGAGCTCGTGGCGCGGCTCGACGCGCCCGTCGACGTGCTCGTGGCCATGGCCGGCGGCAACACCGACTTCGACGGGCCGCCGGCTGACGGGCCCGCGCCCGTCGAGCCGGAGCCGGCCCGGCTCGCCGCGGTGGCCGACGCCTGGCGGGCCAACCTGGACGCGAACCTGCTGAGCACCGTGCTGGTCGCGACCGCAGTCCTGGAGCGGATGCCGGCGGGCGGCTCGGTCGTCACCGTGGGCTCGATCGGGGCCGAGTACGCCGGCACGTCGTACGGCGTGGCCAAGGCGGCCGTGCAGGCGTGGACCGCGGGCCTGTCCGCGCAGGTGGGGCCGCGCGGCATCACGGCGAACTGCGTGGCGCCCGGCTACATCGCGGAGACCGGGTACTTCAAGGGGCGGCTCAGCGAGCAGCGCCGCGAGCGGCTGGTCGCCGCCACGCACGACAAGCGCCCCGGCCTGCCCGACGACGTCGCCGCCCTGGTCGCGTTCCTCGCCTCGCCGGCAGCCCGGCACGTCACGGGGCAGACGCTGCACGTGAACGGGGGAGCGCACACGACCCGGTGACCCATCGAAAGGCATGAGATCCGGTTTCGACTGGTGCGTCGCTTCCGTCTTGTAAGTGCAGATTGTTACGCTCGCAACTGCCAGTAGATCCGCCCGGCTCCGCCGTCGGGCACGAAGGAGCGCCGAGGGAATGCCCACCACCCGAACCTGGCTGCAGGCGGGCGGTGGCACCGTGGTCGTCGCCCTGATCGTCGCCGCCGTGGTCCAGGCGGCGAACTCGAGCGCGACGTGGGTGTCGAACGACCCGGTCGGCCAGTGCGGCAAGACCTCCGGCGGCCAGGTGGTCGCGGCCCAGAACGTGCTGTCGGCCGCCACCGGGCTGGAGCCGGTGGACGGGAACTGGGACGCGGAGTCGGAGGTCGCGACCCGCGCGTTCCAGGCGTACAACGGCCTGCCGGTCGACGGCTGCGTGGACACCAGCACCTGGGTGACCATGCGCGCGCTGGCGATCTCCCTGTGCGACCCGGACTACAGCTGCCAGGGTCCCGACCACCGCATCCGGTACGCCGCCCCGGACGGCGCGCGGGACGCCTACCTCGCCGAGAACGACTGCGACTGGGGCTCCTACGTGCTGCCCGGCGTGGCGCGCAGCCCCGTCTCGTCGAACAAGATCATCGCGCTCTCGCGGGACGCCGTGACCGAGATCGAGTGCGGGGGCTGACGTGGTCACCACGATCGACGAGCCCAGGATCCGGCCCGAGTGGCTGCTCGGTGGTGCCGTGACGCTGCTCGGCGCGATCATCATCGTGGTGGTCACGATGGTGCTCGGCGCAGGGGAGGACGAGCCCGTCGTCGTCCCCGCGGACGCCACGGAGCTCACCGCCGGGACCTGTGCCGAGGACCTTCGCCAGCCGCACTGGGTGCCCGACGACGTGCGGCGCGCCGTGGTCGAGTGCCCCGCCGAGATCTCGGCGGGGATGGGCCGCACCACCGCGGAGGACCACCTCGGCACCTGGATCACGTACGTGCTGGACGGCGCCGAGAACGAGGAGACGTTCCGCGGCGGCCCTGGCCCCGCGTGGCCGGAGGAGGAGGTGCGCAGCG
Source organism: Promicromonospora sp. NPDC057488 (assembly GCF_042802395.1). Lineage (NCBI taxonomy): Bacteria > Bacillati > Actinomycetota > Actinomycetes > Micrococcales > Promicromonosporaceae > Promicromonospora > Promicromonospora sp. NPDC057488. The sequence goes on along the minus strand of NZ_JBHVEG010000021.1, from coordinate 17,938 downwards.
GCGCGTACCACCCGGCGTCGGCCGTGATCTACGTGGCCTACCCGGGGGCGCAGGAGCTGTCCGGCAAGCTCGCGGGCGACAACGTGACGATCGAGTGGCAGGACCTCAAGGAGTCCGGCCTGGAGGCGCGCGTCACCCGGGTGGACAACAACGGGTTCGGCCCGGTCCGCGTCGAGTGGACCGACGACGCCGGGTCCTACCTGCTGCTCTCGACCGTCGGCCGGACGCCGACGGCGAACGCCGGGCCGTCGGTGGCCGAGCTGATCAGGATCGCCGACAGCGTCGCGGCCGACGACGAGTGAACGGGGGTCAGGCGCTCGGGAGGTCTGGGAGCCCGAGCGCCTGACCGGTCTCAGAGGGCGGCCGTCAGCGCCTCGTCGAGGGCCTGGACGCCGGCCTCGAGCGCTTCGGTGGTGACGGTCAGGGCGGGACGGAACCGCACCGACCGCTCGCCGCAGCCCAGCAGCAGCACGCTGCGCTCGGTGAGCGCGGCCAGCACGCGGTCACGGACCTCGCGCGACGGCAGGGTCAGCGCGCACATCAGGCCGCTGCCGCGCACGTCGGTCACGCCCTCGTGCCGCGCGGCCAGCTCGCCCAGGGCGTCCTGGAGCTGCTTGCCCATGGTCCGGGCCCGGTCGACCAGGCCCTCCTCCTCGTAGGTCTCCAGGATCCGGCGGGAGCGCACCATGTCGGTGAGGTTGCCGCCCCAGGTGGAGTTGATGCGCGAGGAGACGGCGAACGCGTTGTCCGGGACCTCGTCCACGCGGCCGCCGGCCATGATGCCGCAGACCTGCGTCTTCTTGCCGAACGCGACGACGTCGGGGGCCACGCCGAGCTGCTGGTAGGCCCAGGCGGTCCCGGTGATCCCGGCGCCGGTCTGCACCTCGTCCATGACGAACAGCGCGTCGAACTCCCGGCACAGCGCCTGCATGCCCTGCAGGAACGACGGACGGAAGTGGTGGTCGCCGCCCTCGCCCTGGATGGGCTCCATGATGAAGGCCGCGATGTCGTGCGGGTTCGCCTCGAACGCCGCACGGGCGGCCCCGAGCGCCGCGGCCTCGGCGGCGTCCATGTCCTTGCCCTCGGCGATGTACGGCGAGGGGATGCGCGGCCAGTCGAACTTCGGGAACCGCGCGACCTTGCCCGGCTCGGTGTTCGTGAGCGACATCGTGTACCCGGAGCGGCCGTGGAACGCGTGCTCCAGGTGCATCACCTTGGTGCCGAGCTCCGGGGACCGGCCGTTCGCCTCGTTCTGGCGGGACTTCCAGTCGAACGCCACCTTGAGCGCGTTCTCGACGGCGAGCGCGCCGCCGTCGATGAAGAACAGGTGCGGCAGGGCGGGGTCGCCGAGCACCCGCGCGAACGTGTCGGCGAAGCGCGCCATCTCGACCGTGTAGATGTCGGAGTTGGACGGCTTGTTGATCGCGGCGGTGGCGAGCTCCTCCCGGAAGGCCGGGTCGTCGGCCAGCGCGGGATGGTTCATGCCGAGCGGCGAGGAGGCGAAGAAGGTGAACAGGTCCAGCCACTCCCGGCCGTCCCGCGCGTCGACGAGCGTGGAGCCGTGCGACCGGGTGAGGTCGAGGACCAGGTCGAACCCGTCGACCAGGAGGTGCTCGCGAAGGGTGGGGAGCACAGCGGTGGGCTCAAGGTGTGTCGTCATGCTGGAAAGGTAGGCAATGATCCTGCCAACTTTCAATGATTCTGGAAAAGTTCCTGCTATGGCCGAGGGGCCCGACGGCGGGTCGCGACCAGCTCGGCGGTGCCCAGTGCCAGCGTGGACCCCAGCATGACCAGCAGCGCCGCCGTCCAGCCGCCCGACGCCGCGTGCACCGCGCCGATCACCGCGGGCGCGGACGCCGCCACCGCGTACCCGAACGCCTGCACGGCCGCGACCGTCCGCCGGGTCTGCGCGACGGTGCGGCACTGCTGCGCCACCAGGGTGAAGATCACCACGAAGTTGCCGCCCTGGGCGATGCCCGCGAGGCTCACCCACACCAGCCACCACTGCGGGGCGAGCAGCAGGCCCACGGGCAGGGACACCCAGAGCAGACCCATCACCACGGCTGCGCCGCGCATCGGCACGCGGGCCGCCAGCGCGAGCGGCACGAGCACGCTGCCCGCGATCGCGAGGCCCTGGAACGGCGCGGCCGCGTTGCCCGCCGTGGTCACCGACACGCCCAGCAGGTCGCGCAGCAGCTCCGGGAGCCACCCCGTGACCGCGAAGTAGGAGAAGGACTGGCCCGCGAACGCGATGGTCAGCACCCACGTGATCGGACGCCGCAGCACGCCGCCCCAGGTCTCCCCCGGCAGCTCCACCAGGGGCGGCGCGGGGGTCCCGGTGGGCCCGTCGACCAGCGACCCGGCGGGGGTCTCGCCCGGCGCGGCGCCGTCGTCCGCCCCGCCCCGGCGGGGCCGCCGGGTCCGGGGGCGGGCCTGCGGGTCCGGCAGGCGACGTGTGGTGAGCAGCCACACGACGAGCGCGACCATCGCGACGACCGCCCACGAGGCGACGGCGCCCCGCCAGCCGAGCAGTGCCGCGAAGGGCGCGGTCAGCGACGTCGCGAAGACCGACCCGAGGTTCATCACCGAGGAGTACAGGCCGGTGGCCAGCGCCGTCCGCGCCGGGAAGTCCCGCGCGATGATCACCGGGACCACCACGTTGCCCACCGTGATGGCCGCGCCCAGCACCACGGTGCCCGTGAAGGCCGCGACCACACCCGCCGTGCCCGAGCCCGCCGACCGGATCAGCGTCCCCGCGATCACCCCGACCAGGGCGACCGTCACCGCCGCGTACGGGCCGACCCGGGCGATCAGGGTCGACGCCGCCGGCGCCACCACGCTGAAGCAGAGCGCCGGGATGCCCACGAGGAGGCCCGCGAGGGTCTGGTCCAGGCCCAGCCCGGCGGCGACGTCGCCCATGACGGGCGGCAGCGAGGTGATGGGGGTGCGCAGGTTCAGGGCGAAGACGAGTACCGCGACGAGCAGCGCGGAGCCGCCGGCCGCAGTGCGGATGTTGCTCATGATGCATTCATTGTGCGTGACGGCGTCGGTTGGTTGCGCGGGGCGTCCATCACATCGCCACAGGGTGTGCTGCTTGTCATCCCGGTTCCGCCAGGAGGTATTACGGCATCACCGCTAGATTGGGCGACCGGTCACGACTGGAACAACTGAGGTGTGGAATGAACCAGCGACAGGTCCTCCCCGCGGTGGGAGCACTCGTCGGCGTACTCCTGACGTCGGGCTGCGGTTTCGATCTGGGCAAGATCGACTACACCGAGCCGGAGTTCGTGGGCTCCTACGTGGGCGACGGCGCCGCGACCGTCGTCGCCCTCGGCGAGGACCGGACGTTCACCGCCGTAGGAGTTCCGGACGAGCTGCTCGGCGACGTGGTGGGCGACGCCCCCGCCGAGATCGAGGGCACCTGGAAGTACAACTCGAAGAGCTCCGCGGACCATGTCGAGCTGACGGTCACCGACGCCGACGGCATGCCGGCCGAGCTCGGCGAGCTGCCGCTGTACGTCGCCGACGCCGACGACCTGTTCTTCCTGCCCGACCAGGTCGGCCGCGAGAAGGTCATGGTGAAGCGGGACCGCTGAGCCGTCCTACTCGTCGAACTGTGCGGTGACCGCGCGCAAGAGCGCCGCGAGCTGTGGGCGTTCCGCGGGGGACAGGGCGGTCAGCACCTTGGCCTCGATGTCGAGCAGGTCGCTCATCGCGGCGTCGACCCGCGCCAGGCCCTCGTCGGTGAGCTCGACGAGCACGCCGCGCCGGTCGTCCGGGGACCGGTGCCGCTTGACGAACCCGCGCGACTCCAGCCGGTCGATCCGGTTGGTCATGGTGCCGCTGGTCACCAGGGTCTGCGTCACGAGCGTGCCGGGCGACAGGCGGAAGGGCTCGCCGGCGCGGCGCAGGGCCGAGAGCACGTCGAACTCCCACGTCTCCAGGCTGTGCCGGGCGAACGCGGTGCGGCGCGCGAGATCGAGGTGCCGCGCCAGCCGGGACACCCGGCTGAACACCGTCAGTGGTTCGAGGTCGAGGTCGGGGCGCACGTGGTGCCACGCGGCGACGATGCGGTCGACCTCGTCGCCGTGACCTGAGTGCTCCATGGCGAGAGGCTACCGGATGTCTCGATATCAAGAATCTCGACAGGATGCACGGGGTGAAGCACGTGGTCGGCGGCGGCGTGGCGACCGTAGGCTCAGTCATCGTGGGAACAGACATCCATGTGCACGAGGTATACGCCGGTCGAGTGCTGCAGGGTGCCGGGGCGCGGACCCTCGTGCCCGACGAGATCGAACGGCTCGGGGCGCGGCGGGTCCTGGTGGTGGCCGCGCCGTCGTCCGCCGAGACGGCGCAGGACGTGGCCACGAGCCTGGGGGATCGGTACGCCGCGACCTTCGGCCGCCCCGTCCAGCACACGCCCGTCAAGGTGACCGCGCAGGCGCTGGCCCTGGCCCGCGAGGTGCGCGCCGACGCGCTCGTCGCGATCGGCGGCGGGTCGGCGATCGGGCTCGCCAAGGCGCTCGCCGTGCGGACCGGCATGCCGCAGGTCGCCGTGCCCACCACGTACGCCGGCTCCGAGGCGACCCCCGTGCTCGGCGAGACCGAGGACGGCGTCAAGACCACGCGGCGCGACCCGGCGCTCGCGCCCGGCACCGTCGTGTACGACCCCGAGCTCACGCTGTCCATGCCCCACGGGCTCACCCTGACCTCCGCGCTCAACGCGTTGGCCCACGCCGTCGAGGCCCTGTGGGACGCCGAGGCGAGCGCGGCCACCCGCGCGTTCGGCGTCGAGGCGGCGGACGGCATCCTTTCCGCGCTCCCCGCGGTGCTCGACCACCTGGGCGACGTCGACGCGCGGGCCCGGCTGCAGGAGGCGGCCTGGCTCGCGGGCGCCTGCCTGGCGCAGGCGCGGATGGGGCTGCACCACCAGCTCGCGCACGTGCTCGGCGGCACCTACGGGCTGCCGCACGCGGAGCTGCACGCCCTGCTGCTGGCGCACGTGATGCGGTTCGACCTGCCCGCCGCCCCCGATCCGGCCGCCCGCCTCGCGCGGGTGGCGGACGGCGACCCGGCCGGCGCGGTCGCGGCGCTCGCCGCCCGCCACGACGGCCCGACGACGCTGGGCGCGCTCGGCCTGCCCCGCACCGCGCTGCGCGAGGTGGCCGAGCGGGTGGCGGCCGCCCCCTACCCGAACCCGCGCCCGGTCGTCGCGGACGAGGTCGAGGAGCTGCTGCTCGCCGCCTGGTGACCCTGGTGAGCGCGCCCGAGGGGCCTGCCCGGTGGGCTCAGGCGCCCTTGCGGCACAGCAGGTGCGCCTGCGGGAAGCCGCGCACCGGGTCCTCGCCCGGCGCGACCACCAGGCGGGCGACCTCTGTCACGCCCGCCCCCGCGAGCAGGCCGAGCACATGGTCGGGCGAGTACCGCCAGGCGGGCGACACCTTGTGGTCGAAGGCCTCGGCGGTCCCGTCCGCGGCGTCCAGCGCCTGGAACGCGATCAGCAGGTGACCGCCGGGCGCCAGCACGCGGCACAGCTCGGCGAGCGTCGCCGGGAGCGCGTCGGGCGGCGTGTGGATGACCGAGTAGTTCGCCAGCACCCCGGCCAGGCTCGCCGTCGGCATTTTGAGCGCGCCCATGTCGCCGACGTCGAACCGCACTCCTGGGTGCGCGGCCCGGGCGATCGCCACCAGCTCCGGCGAGAGGTCGACGCCGAACGCGTCGACGCCGCGCTCCCGCAGGTAGCCGGTCACGTGCCCGGGCCCGCAGCCGACGTCGGCCACCTGGCCGCCGCCCGCCTGGCCGCCGCCCGACTGCCGAACGAGGTCGGCGAAGGCCTGGACCATGACGTGGTTCAGGGGCTGGCCGGCGAACGCCTCGCCGATGAAGGCCGTGTAGGCCTGGGCCTTGTCGTCGTAGTCGGCACGGACGGTCGCGAGCTGCTCGGAGGACGTCACGCGCCGCAGCCTAGATCGTCCCCGGTGCTTGCCGGGCGCGCGGACGGCAGTATCATTGGCGGTGCGAGGGGCACTAGCCCCGAGAAGTGAGCCCGGGAGCCTACCCTTCAGGTGGGTGGCCCGGGCTTCGCGCTGTCAGGACACCTCGTGCACCTGGGTGACCATGGGCCGCACGCGGTCGCGCCAGGAGCCGGCTCGCTGCCAGGCCCAGGCGACCGCGTCCGCGGCCCAGAGCAACGGCTCCTCGTGACGGTGCAGATGGTCGTAGCGGGTCTCGCTCTTGTGCAGCTCCTCGTACAACCAGCGGCGGTCCTTGCTGACGACGCTCTCGTCAAGATCTAGGACGACCACACCGGCTTCCGTCGCGACGCAGCACTGTGCGACCTTGCGGACGCACACCTCCCGTTGCTGCGGTCCACGCCGCCCGGTGGCCTGGACGACCACAGCCGTGACGTCGTGCGCGACCAGGACGTCCAGGACGGCATGGCGGAGCTCGTCCCGCGCTCCGTTGAAGTGAACGCTGCGCCGGCCACGTGGCCGGAGCTGACGAAGTGCACGGCGAAGGGACTGCAGGTGCCTGGCGTGGACGAAGGCGGCCGCCATGAGGTACCCCCGCGACTTCGACTCGTCGACGAAGACATGGGCGCGGCGCGGCACCTGATCCGGTGTCTGGTGCTCGGTCTTCTGGCGGTGGGCGTCGGTCGGCCGCACGGGCTTCCTGTCGTCGTGGATGCACGAAGGCGAGCCCCGGACTCTCGGAGCTCGCCTTCTCGTGCATGAACTCTATGCCACTGGGTGTGCGCCTGCCCGCTGAGCCCTGGGGCGGCCTGGCGTCGTCCCTGGCAACTGACTCTCGCTCAGAAATATGTCCACTTCATGGCGGACCATGGTTCAGTTTCACCCCTAATATCACAGGGTGAAACCGGGCGCTCATTAAACGTGAATATCCATTTCCCGTTGCAGAGTCCGTGTCGTGTGCTTAATGTATGGAACGCGAACACTGTTCCGCTCGCAGGTGATCATCCTGCGATTCCCGTTTTCCGGAAGGAAAAGCACCATGTCTGTTGTTGACATCGTCTCGACCCTGCTCGACTCCCTCGGCATCACCCTGGCGCAGATCCGCATCCTGCTGGGTCTCTGAGCAGGGAGAACGAGGGCGCGGTGTTTTAAACCCGCGCTTGCAACATCCCCAGCTAAAGCGAATGCCCTCTGCGCAGGAAGCGCAGAGGGCATTCGTTCTTTTGCGTCCGCGCACACATTGTTGCGCGGGCGCAAACTGACTTGACTGCTTCGGGCATTTCAGGGTTGTCCGGCAATTCGCTGGTGCTGCTGACGGTCCGTCAGTTATTCGGCGGTTCCGCCTCAGCGGCCCAGCTTTGTCAGCGCGGGCTTCTTCTCCATGTTGTGCAGCCCGTTCCACGCCAGGTTCACCAGGTGTGCCGCCACCTCTGATTTCTTGGGGCTGCGGGCGTCCAGCCAGTACTGGCCGGTGAGGGCGATCATGCCGACCAGCATCTGCGCGTAGAGGGGCGCGGCCTTGGTCTCCAGCCCGTTGGCGCGGAACTGCGGCTCCAGGATCGCCTCCACCTGGGTGGCCACGTCACCGATCAGGCTCGAGAACGTGCCGGTCGCCTGGGCGACGGGGGAGTCGCGCACGAGGATGCGGAACCCGTCCTCGGACGACTCGATGTAGTCCAGGAGGGCCAGCGCCGTCCGCTCCAGGAGCACCTTGGGGTGCCCGCCGGAGCCCAGGGCTCCGGACAGGGCGTGCGTGAGTGCCTGCACCTCGCGGTCCACGACGACGGCGTAGATGCCCTCCTTGCCGCCGAAGTGCTCGTAGACGACGGGCTTGGAGACCTCCGCGCGGGACGCGATCTCCTCCACGCTGGTGCCCTCGAAGCCCTTCTGGGCGAACAGGCCGCGGCTGACCGTGAGCAGCTGCTCACGCCGCTGGCTGGCCGTCATGCGAGGTCTATGGGTACGTCGGTTTTCGGCGGCCATGGGGTTCATTGTGCCCGAGCGGGCGTTCCGGGCGTTGCCTGGCGGCCCGTGTGCGCGCGTGTGCCCGCGGATGTGCGTGGATGTGGCTGACGACTCCACCCGTCCGGCATGGGGCATACCCCGGGACCTGGCAGACTGTTCACGGACGTGCGACGGTGGCACACGCCTGCTTCGGGTCACGACGGAGCCTCCCGCGCGCCCGGTCCGCCTTGGTGTAATCGGCAGCACAGAGGTTTTTGGTGCCTTTAGTCCAGGTTCGAATCCTGGGGGCGGAGCCATCCGGATCTGACGAACCCACCGATCGGAGCACTCGTGACCGAGACACCTCAGCCGGCAGCAGTGATCGTCCTCGCCGCCGGCCAGGGCACCCGCATGAAGTCAGCGTTGCCGAAGATCCTGCACCCGCTCGGCGGCAAGCCGATGGTGGGGCACGCGCTGACCGCCGCCCGGGAGCTCCAGCCCGGTCGCGTCGCGGTGGTGGTCCGGCACGAGCGTGACCTGGTCGCCGAGGAGGTCGGGCAGCTCGATCCCGAGGCGATCCTCGTGGACCAGGACGAGATCCCCGGCACGGGCCGCGCCGTGCAGTGCGCCCTGGCGGCGCTCGACTCCAAGGCGCAGGCCGCCGCGGCCGCCGCCGGCCTGGCCGACGGCGAGGTCGTGGGCGAGGGCATCGAGGGCTCCGTCGTCGTGGTCGCGGGCGACGTCCCGCTGCTCGACGGCGCCACGCTCGGCCAGCTGCTGGCGGCGCACCACGCCGACGGCAACGCCGTCACGGTCCTGACCACCGAGGTGGACGACGCGACGGGCTACGGCCGCATCGTCCGCGAGAAGGACACCGGCGACGTGCTCGAGATCGTCGAGCACAAGGACGCGAGCGCGGACCAGCTCGCCATCCGGGAGATCAACTCGTCGGTCTACGTGTTCGACGCCGACACGCTGCGCCGCGGCCTGGCCGGCCTGGACAGCAAGAACGCGCAGGGCGAGGTCTACCTGACCGACGTCGTCGCGTTCGCCCGCTCGCAGGGCCTGCACGTGCGTGCCCTGCTCGCCGACGACCCGATGCTGGTCGAGGGTGTCAACGACCGCGTCGCCCTGTCGGTCCTGGCCCGCGAGATGAACCGCCGCATCGTCGAGGAGTGGCAGCGCGCGGGCGTGACCGTGCAGGACCCGGCGACCACGTGGATCGACGTCGACGTCGAGCTCGCCCCGGACGTCACGCTCCTGCCCAACACGCAGCTCAAGGGCGCCACCGTGGTGGCCACGGGCGCCACGATCGGCCCGGACACCACGCTCACCGACGTCGAGGTCGGGGCCGGCGCCACCGTGGTCCGCACGCACGGCTCGCTCGCCGTGATCGGCGAGGGCGCCTCCGTCGGCCCGTTCGCCTACCTGCGCCCGGGCACGAGCCTGGGCCGCAAGGGCAAGATCGGCACGTTCGTCGAGACCAAGAACGCCGAGATCGGCGAGGGCAGCAAGGTGCCGCACCTCTCCTACGTCGGCGACGCCTCGATCGGCGAGCACACCAACATCGGCGCCGCGTCGGTGACCGTCAACTACGACGGCGTGCACAAGCACCGCACGGTGATCGGCTCCCACGCGCGCACGGGTGCGGACAACATGTTCGTGGCCCCCGTCACGGTGGGCGACGGCGCGTACACCGCCGCCGGCTCCGTGATCCGCCGGGACGTGCCCGCGGGCGCGCTCGGCGTCACCGCCGGGCAGCAGCGCAACATCGAGGGCTGGGTCGGCCGCCGCCGGCCCGGCACGGCCGCGGCGGACGCCGCCGCCAGCGCCCTCGGCGCCGAGTCCGGTCTGGGTGACCAGGCGCAGCGCCAGCTCGCCCAGCAGAACGCAGTCGGGGCCCCCGTGGCCCCGCAGGCCGCGGCCACCCAGGCCGAACCGGCCGACCAGGCCCCCGCACCTGGGGCCGACAAGGAAGGAAAGTCCCACTGATGTCCAACTCCACTCCCGGACCCAACCGCCACCCGCTCGTCCTGGCCGCGGGCCGAGCACACCCCGAACTGGCGAAGAACGTCGCCAAGGAGCTGGGCATCGACCTGCTGGGCGTGTCCGCGTACGACTTCGCCAACAGCGAGACCTACGTCCGCTTCAGCGACTCCGTGCGCGGCATGGACCTGTTCCTCCTGCAGTCGCACACGATGCCGGTCAACCAGTGGATCATGGAGCAGCTGCTCATGGTCGACGCCGCCAAGCGCGCCTCGGCGCACTCCGTCACCGTGGTGGCGCCGTTCTTCGGCTACGCCCGGCAGGACAAGAAGAGCCGCGGCCGCGAGCCGATCTCGGCCCGCCTCATCGCGGACCTGTTCAAGACGGCGGGCGCGGACCGCCTGATGAGCGTGGACCTGCACACCGCGCAGATCCAGGGCTTCTTCGACGGGCCCGTGGACCACCTGTGGGCCATGCCGATCCTGGTCGACTACGTGCGCACCCGGGTGGACGTCGACAACGTGACCGTCGTGTCGCCGGACGCCGGCCGGATCCGCGTCGCCGAGATCTGGGCGTCCAAGCTGGGCGGCGGCCCGCTGGCGTTCGTGCACAAGACGCGCGACGTCACGCGGCCCAACCAGTCCGTGGCCAACCGCGTCGTCGGCGACGTCCAGGGCAAGGACTGCGTGCTGGTGGACGACCTGATCGACACCGGCGGCACCATCGCCGAGGCCGTCAAGGTCATCATGGCCGCGGGCGCCAAGTCGGTCACCGTCGCGGCCACGCACGGTGTACTGTCCGGTCCGGCCAAGCAGCGGCTCACGGAGTGCGGCGCGCGCGAGGTGGTCGTCACCGACACCCTGCCGATCGAGGAGGACCGCCGGTTCGACACGCTCAAGGTGCTCTCCATCGCGCCGCTGCTGGCCTCGGCGATCAACGAGGTCCACTCCGACGGGTCCGTGACCTCGCTGTTCGACGGCAACTCCTGATCCGCAGCGCCGGGCGGGGCACTTGACTCAGGCGCGGTCAACGGGAGACCGTGTCTTGACATCTATGGGGGAGGGTCAGTGACCGTCACCGTCGTGGTCCCGACGTTCAACGAGGGACCGAACGTCCGGGCGCTCACCGAGCGGCTGTGCGCCGCCTTCGGAGTGCTGCCCGACGGCGGTCGCGCCTCCGGCGTCGTGCAGGGACCCGAGGGCGGGCCCGCCCCCGTGGGGGCGCCCGCCCTGGCGGAGATCCTCTTCGTCGACGACTCGACGGACGACACCCCCGACCGGATCCGCGAGGTCGCGGCCACCGCGCCCGTCCCGGTGCGGCTGCTGCACCGGGAGACGCCGCAGGGCGGGCTGAGCGGCGCCGTGGTGGCGGGCCTGCGCACCGTCACCACCGAGTGGGCGGTCGTGATGGACGGCGACCTTCAGCACCCGCCAGAGCTGGTGCCCGCGCTGGTCACGCGTGGCCGCGAGTCGGGGCTCGACCTCGTGGTCGCCTCCCGCTACACGGGCGACGGCGACGCCGGCGGCCTGGACGGCTGGTGGCGGCACGGCGTCTCGATCGGGTCGGCGCTGCTGGCGCGGTCCATGTTCCCGGTGCGGCTGCGCAACGTCACCGACCCGCTCACCGGCTTCTTCGCGGCCCGGGTGGACGCCCTGGACCTCGACGCCCTGCACCCGCGCGGCTTCAAGATCCTGCTGGAGCTGCTCGCGCGCAACACCCTGGCCGTGGGCGAGGAGCCGTTCGTGTTCGGCGAGCGGTACGCCGGGCACTCCAAGGCGACCTTCAAGACCGGCCTGCGCTACCTGGAGCAGCTCGCCGCGCTGCGGTTCGGGCGGATGTCGCGGTTCGCGATCATCGGCGGCTTCGGCGCCGTGCTCAACGTGCTCATCCTGTGGCTGCTCACCGCGCTGAGCGTGCACTACGTGCAGGCCGCGGTGATCTCCGCCGTCGTGACGATCCTGATCAACTTCCTGCTGCAGGAGCGGTTCGTGTTCCGCGACCTGCGCAACGAGGGCCGCGGCGTCTGGACGCGGTTCGCGCACTCGTTCGCGTTCAACGGCACCGAGGCGGCGATCCGCCTGCCCGTGCTGTGGTGGCTGGTCGAGCACACCGGCATGTGGCCAGTCCTGGTGCAGGCCGTGACCCTGGTCGTCGCGTTCCTGCTGCGCTTCGTGTTCCACGTCCAGGTCGTCTACAAGCCCCGGCGCACGCAGCCGGCGATCGGCGTCACACCGCCTCTCGGTGCGGATCGCGCCGACGAGCGGGTACAGTAGTCAGGTTGCCTCGGCGAGGGACGTCTGACGGCCGCGGCGGGACCTGATCCCGCAAGCACTCGGCCGGCGTCCGTGATCGACTGGGCGGCCGTCGGCGGCCCCGGGCGGAGTACCCCTCCAGCACCTCGCCCCGCGTGCCCGCTCCGCGCCCGTCACGTGTCCCGCGCCGACGCAGCCGCCATCTTCGAGTTGCACACATATCTTCCAGGAGTGAGTTCCCATGGCCGAGATCAAGCTCGCCGCTGAGCCCCGCACCGAGTTCGGCAAGGGTGCGGCCCGCCGCATCCGCCGCGACAACAAGATTCCCGCCGTCCTGTACGGGCACGGCACCGACCCGGTGCACGTGACCCTGCCGGGCCACGAGTCGATGCTGGCGCTGCGCCAGGCCAACGTGCTGTTCTCGATCGAGCTCGACGGCAAGGGCCAGCTGGCCGTCGCCAAGGACATCCAGCGCGACCCGGTCCGTAACGTCATCGAGCACATCGACCTGCAGGTCGTGCGCGCCGGCGAGAAGATCACCGTCGACATCACCGTGAACATCGTGGGCGAGTCGGCCCCGGGCACCATCCACCTGGTCGAGGAGCAGACCCTCTCCGTCGAGGCCGAGGCCACGCACCTGCCCGAGTCGGTCGAGGTCTCCATCGAGGGCCTCGAGACCGGCGCGCAGGTCCACGCGAGCGAGGTCACCCTCCCGGCCGGCTCCACGCTGCTCACCGACCCGAACGCGGTCGTCGTGCTCATCACCGAGCCGCGCGGCGAGGCCAGCCCGGACGAGGCCGAGGAGTCGGCGGAGTCCGCCGGTTCGGCCGCCGAGGCGTCCACGGAGGGCTGAGCCCCTCCGGCGTCCCAGAACGTCCCGGCCTGAGCCGGACGTACCGGGCCGAGGTGGAACTTCCTGGCGCGCGCACGAGAAGATCGTGCGCGGCGCGGGTTCCACCTCGGCCCGACCTGTATCCGCCGCGGGGCGGGCGGCCCCGCCGTCGTGACCACCGTGACCGCTGTCGTGGAAGGAACGTGACATGAGCGACCGGCCCTGGCTCGTCGTCGGGCTCGGCAACCCCGGTCCCAAGTACGCCGGCAACCGGCACAACGTGGGGCAGATGGTGCTGGACCTGCTGGCCGAGCGTGCCGGCGCGCGCTTCTCGAAGCACGCGCGGGCCCAGGCCGTCGTGGCGGAGACCCGGCTCGGGGTGCTGCCCGGCGGGGCCCCCGGCCCCCGGGTCATCCTGGCCAAGCCGGCCACGTACATGAACACGTCCGGCGGCCCCGTCAGCGCGCTCGCCAAGTACTACGACGTGCCCGCCGACCAGGTGGTCATGGTGCACGACGAGGTGGACATCCCCTTCGACACCATCAAGCTCAAGGTCGGTGGCGGCGAGGGCGGCCACAACGGGCTGCGCGACACCACGAAGGCGCTCGGCACCAAGGACTACCACCGGGTCCGCGTCGGGGTTGGCCGCCCGCCCGGCCGCATGGACACCGCGGACTACGTGCTGCGCGACTTCAGCGGGACCGAGAAGAAGGACCTGCCGATCCTCGTCGACGACGCCGCCGACGCCGTCGAGATGCTGCTCACGCAGGGTCTGCTGGCGGCCCAGGGCAAGTTCCACGTCGCCAAGGCCTGAGCCCGGGGCGGGGCCGGAGCGGGGCCGGGACCGGGCCCGTCGAGGGCGCCTGACAGCGCTGTTCGAAACCGGGTGAACCGGGGGTGATCTCCCCGTTCTGGCGCGACATCCTGGGCATCGCCGCTCCTAGGGTTGCGATGTGGGCAGCACCTTCGCAATTTCGTCACACCGGACCCGCCGGGCCCGCCGTTCCCTGGCGGCCTTCGTGGTCGCCGTCCTCGCGGGCTCGTCAGCGCTGCTGGCGTCGGTCCCCGCGGCGAACGCGGCCGACCCGTGCGCACCCGGTAGCAAGCCGGTCGTCTGCGAGAACTCGAAGCCCGGCACATCTCCCGAGGTCTGGGACATCGACAGGTCGGGCGACGCCAGCATCCAGGGCTTCGCGACCGAGATGAGCGTCGACACGGGCAGCCGCGTCTCGTTCAAGATCGACACCGACGCCCGGGCGTACACGATCGACATCTACCGCACCGGCTGGTACCAGGGCCTCGGCGCCCGCAAGATCGCGTCGGTCTCGCCGAGCGCCACACTGCCGCAGCGGCAGCCGGAGTGCGCCTGGGACGAGACGACCGAGCTGGTCGACTGCGGGAGCTGGGGCGTCTCGGCGGGCTGGGACGTGCCGTCCACCGCCGTGTCCGGGGTGTACATCGCCCTGCTGACCCGGACGGACACCGGCGGGCAGAGCCACATCACGTTCGTCGTGCGCGACGACGGCTCCACGTCCGACATCGTCTTCCAGACGTCGGACACCACGTGGCAGGCCTACAACACGTACGGCGGGTCGAGCTTCTACACGGGCGGCGCCAACGGCCGCGCCTACAAGCTCAGCTACAACCGCCCCTTCGCCACCCGCGGGCTGGAGAAGGGCCGCGACTTCTACTTCAGCTCCGAGTACGCGATGGTCCGGTTCCTGGAGCAGAACGGCTACGACGTCACCTACATCGCCGGGGTGGACACCGACCGCGACGGCGGCCGGCTGCTGGACCACAAGGCGTTCCTGTCCGTGGGGCACGACGAGTACTGGTCCGGGCCGCAGCGCGCCGCCGTGGAGCGCGCCCGCGACGCGGGCGTGCACCTCGGGTTCTTCGCCGGCAACGACATGTACTGGCGCACGCGCTGGGAGCCGTCCGCCGTCGGGCAGCCGTCCGACCACCGCACCCTGGTGTCGTACAAGGAGACCTGGGGCCGGGACAAGATCGACCCCTCCAGCGAGTGGACCGGTACCTGGCGCGACCCCCGGTACGCGAGCTCGGCGGCCGGCGCGGGGCGCCCCGAGAACGGCGTCATCGGCACCCTCTACACGACCAACTACTCCGACCTGCCGCT
The DNA here is from genome assembly GCF_042802395.1 of Promicromonospora sp. NPDC057488. NCBI lineage: Bacteria > Bacillati > Actinomycetota > Actinomycetes > Micrococcales > Promicromonosporaceae > Promicromonospora > Promicromonospora sp. NPDC057488. Next base: position 2,815 of record NZ_JBHVEG010000021.1, on the reverse strand, counting down.
CACGGTCACGTCCGACGACGGCAAGCTGCGGATCTGGCGGGGCACGACGCTCGGCTCGCTGCCGGCGGGGACCTCGCAGGCCCTGGCGCAGCACACCGTCGGGTACGAGTCGAACGAGGACCTGGACAACGGCTTCAGACCCGCGGGCCTGATCCGCATGTCGACCACGGTCGGCAACGTGCCCGAGTACCTGCAGGACTTCGGCAACACGGTCGCGCCCGGCGTCACCAAGCACACGATCACGATGTACCGGGCGGGCAGCGGCGCGCTGGTGTTCTCCGCCGGCACCGTGCAGTGGGCCTGGGGCCTGGACCAGACGCACGACGGCGACGGCGCCCCCGCGGACTCCCGGATGCGCCAGGCGACCGTCAACCTGTTCGCCGACATGGGCGTGCAGCCGAACACCCTGGCGTCCGGCATCACCGCGGCGACCAAGACGACGGACACGACGGGGCCGACCACCCAGATCACGAGCCCGGCCGCGGGGCAGTCCTACCGCGGCGGGGCGAGCGTCACGGTCAAGGGCACGGCCACGGACGCCTCCGGCCGTGTGGCCGGCGTCGAGGTCTCGCTCGACGGCGGCAAGACCTGGCACCCCGCCGAGGGCCGCGCGAGCTGGCAGTACACCGGCCAGGTCTTCGGCTCGGGGGCGGTCCAGCTCCGCGCCCGCGCGATCGACGACTCCGCGAACATCGGGGCCGTGGCGACGGTGGGCTCCACCGTGACGTGCCCGTGCACCGTGTTCGGCACCACCACGCCACCGAACGGGCCGGCCGACGACTCGTCGGCGGTCGAGCTCGGCATGCGGTTCGTCCCGTCCTCCGACGGCTACGTCAGCGGCGTCCGGTTCCACAAGACGTCCGGGAACACGGGCACCCACACCGGGTACCTGTGGAGCGCGTCCGGCCAGCAGCTCGCCAGCGTCCGGTTCTCGGGCGAGACGGCGACCGGCTGGCAGGAGGCATCGTTCACCAGCCCGGTGCCCGTCGTCTCGGGGCAGTCGTACGTGGTGTCCTACACCGCGCCCAACGGCGGCTACACCTCCACGCCATGGGCCTTCCAGACCCTGGGGCGCGAGGCCGGGCCGCTCACCGTGCCGGGCGGGTTCACCGCCGACCCCTCGGGCCTGTACGGGTCGCCCGGCACCGTACCGACGCAGAACTGGGACAACGCCGCCTACTGGGTGGACCCGGTCTACACGATCAACGACAGCTCGCCGCTGGTCGCCTCCGCGCGCACCCCGGTCCCCGGTGAGGTGAGCGTGCGCCTGGACAGCCCGGTGCGCATCACGTTCTCGAAGGCCGTCGTGGCGTCGTCGGTCGGCATCACGCTGACGGACGAGGCCGGGCAGACGGCCCCCGGCACGGTGGCCTACGACGCGAACACCCGCACGGCCACTTTCACGCCCTCCTCGGCGCTGGCCGGGTTCGTCACCTACCGGGTGGCGGCCACCGCCCGGACCGCCGACGGCACCACGCTGTCCGACGGCGGGACGTGGAGCTTCCGCACCCTGCGGCCGCCGTCCGCGGTGTGCCCGTGCGGCCTGTTCGACGAGACGACGGTGCCGGGCACGGCGGCCGCCGCGGACACCGCCGGCGTCGTCCTGGGCACGCGTTTCTCGCCCCGGGTGACCGGCAAGGTGGTCGGGCTCCAGTTCTGGAAGTCGACCCAGATGACCGGCCCGTTCGTGGCCTCCCTGTGGGGTCCGTCCGGGCAGGTGGTCGCGACCGCGACCGTCTCCGACCCGGTGGCACAGGGCTGGCAGGACGTCACGTTCTCCACGCCGGCCGACGTGACCGCCGGCCAGGAGTACACGGTGGGCTACCGCGCGCCGTCGGGCCGCTACCCGGTGACGCTCGGGGCGCTCGGCGCCGCGAAGACGGTCGGCGACCTGACCACGCCGCAGAACGCGGGCGTGTACACCTACGGCACGGGGCGACCCACGACGCAGACGTCCACGTCCTACAGCGTCGACGTGCAGTTCGAGCCGGCCGCCACGACGCCCGCCGTCGTGTCGCGGACGCCGTCCGGCGGCGCGGTCGACGTGGCGACGGGCACCAAGGTCTCGGTCACCACGTCGCAGCCGCTGGCCACCTCGGGCACGACGCTGACGCTGGCCGGACCCGGCAACCAGGCGGTCTCCGGCAGCCTCGCGGTCTCCGGCACCACGGCGACCCTGACGCCGGGCAGCGCCCTGACGCCGGGCACGGCCTACACGGCGTCGTTCACCGGCCGGACCACGGGCGGGCAGACGATCGCGGCGAGCTCGTGGTCGTTCACCACCAAGGCGGCCGACGGCCAGTGCCCGTGCACGATCTTCGGCTCGGACGTGCCGCCGGAGGCCTCGGCCGACGACGGCGCGGCGGTGGAGCTCGGCACCCGGTTCTCCGCGAACCGCGCCGGGTACGTCACCGCCGTCCGCTTCTACCGGGGGCCGGCGAACACGGGCACGCAGACGGTGTCGGTGTGGTCGTCCGCCGGTACCCGGCTGGCGACCGCCCAGGCGCCGTCGGGCGGGAGCGACGGCTGGCAGACGGTCACGCTGCCGCAGCGCGTGGCGGTCACCGCGGGCACGACGTTCACCGTGTCGTACCTGGCGCCGAACGGCGGCTACGCGGCGGGGTCGGGGTACTTCTCCCAGGCGCGCACCGTGGGCCCGCTGACGGCGCCGGCGAACGCCGGCACCTACCTCTACGGCGGCGGGTACCCCCAGTTCACCTGGCAGAGCACCGGGTACTGGGTGGACCCCGTGTTCACGGACCAGTGAGGGCCGGTCCGGCCGACTGACGAGAGGGGGCGCCGCCCGGCCGGGCGG